>JBBRVU010000030.1:0-29487 GCA_038246575.1 Actinomycetes bacterium
CCGCCATGATCCGGTCCCGGGTCACCTTGGCCAGGACTGACGCGGCGGCCACGGTGGTGCTGATTTGGTCGCCCTTCCAGACGGCGAGACCAGGAGCAGGCAGGCCGCGGATGGGGAACCCGTCGGTCAGGACGTACGCGGGTGGGACATCGAGCTGCGCCAGGGCCCGCCGCATCCCCTCGACGTTGCACACGTGCAGCCCGAGCCGGTCCACGTCGGGAGCCGGGATGACCACGACCGACCAGCTCGCGGCTCGCCGGACAACCTCGTCGTAGACCCGGTCGCGGGCCGCTGCGGTGAGCAGCTTGGAGTCCGCGAGCCCCGGCACCTGGCCCCGACGCCCGGGCGGCAGCACCGCCGCAGCCACGACGAGCGGTCCGGCGCAGGCACCCCGGCCGGCCTCGTCGGCACCGGCCACGGGCGTGAGACCAGCCCGTTCCAGCGCGCGCTCGTACGCCCAGAGCCCGCCCTCACGGCGGACGACGTACCGGCGCAACGGCGCCTGCATGACGGTCATCGGGTGTCGAGCCTACGACCCGGTCGGCCGATCAGGGACGGGACGCGTCGAGAGCCGGTCGCTGGAAGGTGGCCGGACGGTTCAGCAGGTGGGCCCGGTTGACCGGCCAGACGATGGTGAACGACCGTCCGACCACGTCTCCGACCGGCACGAAGCCGCCACCGGGCAGGTTGCGGTGAGCCCGGCTGTCCTCGGAGACCGACCGGTGGTCGCCCATCACCCACAGCTTGTCGGTGGGGACCTTCTCGGAGAACGGCTCCGTCGAGGGCTCGTCGCCGGGAAACAGGTAGGGCTCGTCGAGCGGCACGTCGTTGACGGTCACCTGGCCCTTGTCGCAGCAGGCGACTGTGTCTCCCCCGACGCCGATGACCCGCTTGATCAGGTCCTCCTCGCCGACCGCAGGAGCGAGACCGACGAACACCAGGACGTTGCGGATGGCACCGACGACACCTCCGCGTCCGACGCCGGACCGGTTGAGCCAACCGCCGGGGTCGCGGAAGACCACGACGTCCCCACGATGGATCTCGTCCGGCTTGTCGGCCAGCTTGTTGACCAGCACCCGGTCATTGACGAGCAGCGTGTTCTCCATCGAGCCGGACGGGATGTAGAACGCCTGCACGAGGAAGCTCTTGATCAGCACCGAGATGACCAGTGCGGTGATGACGATCACCGGCAGCTCGCGCAGGAACGACTTCTTCTGCGGCTGGGACCGGGAGGTGCGAGGCGGCGGTGCCGTCTCCTCGTGCGGGGCCGCCGTGACCGGGCGCGCCTCGTCGTTGGTCGTCATCGCGTCCCTTCTCCGTCCCCGAGTGTCACCGAAGAGTACGTGGCATCGACGGCCGTCATGGCAGGCGACCGACGCGGTCCTGGGGCCAGGCGATCCCCACGACCCGGCCGACGACATCGGAGACCGGCACGCTGCCGCCGCCCGGTGCGCCGAGATAGGCGCGCGAGTCGCGCGAGTCGGATCGGTGGTCGCCCATCACCCAGAGCCGGCCCGCTGGCACCTCGACGTCGAACTGCAGCTGCGACGGGCGGTCGCCCGGGACGAGATAGCTGCGCTCGTCCAACACCTGACCATTGACGGTCAGCCGGCCGCGGTCGTCGCAGCAGGTGATCCGGTCGCCCCCGATGCCGATGACCCGCTTCACCACGTCGCCCGGCGTCTCGAAGGCAGCCGTCCCGTCGAAGACCACGACCTCCCCTCGCCGCACCGGGTTCCAGCGCACGGAGAGCCGGTCCACCACGATGTGGTCGCCGACCTGCAGGGTGTCGGCCATCGACCGCGAGGGCACCGCGAAGGACACCACGACGTAGGACCGCAGACCGAGGACGACGAGGGACAGCGCGAGCACGAGCAGCGTGACGCGGCGCAGCCAACGCCGGCCACGGCGCCTGCTGCGCGGCACGCGCCGCGCGGTTGCGCGTCGACGGCCCGACATGAGATCGCGGCGCGTGTCCGGGTCGGACCGGCCCGGTCAGCGTCGAGGAGCGGTCTCGCGACGCTCCTTGATCTTGGCGGCCTTGCCGCGCAGGTCACGCAGGTAGTAGAGCTTCGCGCGGCGGACGTCGCCGCGGGTCACGACCTCGATCTTGTCGATGACCGGGGTGTGCACGGGGAACGTGCGCTCCACGCCTACCCCGAAGCTGACCTTGCGGACCGTGAAGGTCTCGCGGACACCGGCGCCCTGACGGCGGATCACCACGCCCTGGAACACCTGGACGCGAGAGCGGGTGCCCTCGATGACCTTGACATGGACCTTGAGGGTGTCGCCGGGGCGGAACTCGGGGAGATCCGTGCGCTTCGCGGCGGCATCGAGGGCGTCAAGCGTCTGCATCGTGGTCTCTTCTCTCGCGGTGCCACAGGTCACCCACGCGGTGGGGGTGGGTCAAGGTCGTGCATCGGCGCGTCGTGAGCGCCTCCCCTGTGGCAGGGGCGCAGGTGGCCGGTGCAGCAGCCGGTCAGTCTGCCACAGGGTGTTCTGGGTCGGCCAATCGAGCCAGTCGGCGTCCAGGCCCGGGGACCCAGCCGAGCTGAGCCAGCAGCTCGAGGTCCACCGCGTCGAAGCGCTGCCCCTCGGCGCCGGTCAGCAGGTCCGGACGGCGGGCAGCGGTCCGCCGCAGGGCCTGGTCACGTCGCCATCGCGCGATGCGGGCGTGGTCGCCCGAGAGCAGCACGGCGGGCACGTCCCGTCCACGCCACTGCGCGGGCTTGGTGTAGCCCGGGGCCTCGAGCAGACCGTCGCTGTGGGACTCGTCCACCAGCGACTCGGCGTTGCCGATGACTCCCGGCAGCAGGCGCCCGACCGCTTCGACGATGGCCAGCACGGCCACCTCGCCACCGTTGAGCACGACGTCGCCCAGCGACACCTCGTCGACGCGGCCGCGCGCGGCTGCCTCGTCCAGCACCCGCTGGTCCATCCCCTCGTACCTGCCGCAGGCGAACACCAGCCACGGCTCAGCGGCGAGCTCGCGGGCCAGGGCCTGGGTCAGAGGGGTCCCGCTGGGCGAGGGCACGATGACCCGGGCGCCGTCGCCGAGGATGTCGTCGAACGCGTGGCCCCACGGCTCGGGACGCATCAACATGCCCGGGCCGCCGCCGTAGGGAGAGTCGTCGACGGTCCGGTGCCGATCGACGGTCCAGGTGCGCAGGTCGTGGACCCGCAGATCGATCAGGCCGTCCTCGATCGCCCGACCGATCAACGACAGCCGTAGGGGGGCCAGGTAGTCGGGAAAGATGGTGACGACGTCGATGCGCACGGCGCTACGCCCTGTCCTCGACGTCGTCCGCCGCAGCGTCGCTCTCGCCGCCGTCCTGCTCGTCGACAGGCACCGGCGACAGCAGACCCGGCGGCGGGTCGACGACGATCTCGCCCCGGTCGATGTCGACCACCGGCACGAACTCGCTGACGAACGGCACCAGCGCCTCGGTGCCATTCGGCCGGCGGATCGCGAGGACGTCCTGGCCCGGGAGGTGCAGCACTTCCAGCAACGAGCCGACCGGCTCGCCGGCCACGGTCCGCACGGCGAGCCCGACCAGGTCGCGGTCGAAGTACTCGTCGGGGTCCTCGGGGCGTTCGGCTGGGTCGACGTCGGCCACCAGCAGGATCCCCCGGAGACGCTCGGCCGCGTTGCGGTCGGCCACTCCCTCGAAGCGCAGCAGCAGCCGCCCGCTGTGCACCCAGCCGTCGGCGATCGTCAGCGGACCGGCCGCGGACGGCTCCGTGCGCAACGACGTCCCCGGTGCCAGGCGCGTGTCGGGGTCGTCGGTGCGGACCTCGACCGTCACCTCACCGCGGATGCCGTGCGGTCGACCGATGCGGCCGACGACGACCTCCACGTACGGGTGGTGAGTCAGCGCTCGTCGACGTCGAGGAAGTCGACGCGGATCGAGGGGCCCGGTGTCAGCGCGCCGATGACGGTGCGCAGCGCCTTGGCGGTCCGACCCGCCCGGCCGATCACCTTCCCGAGGTCCTCGGGATGGACCCGAACCTCGAGGGTGCGGCCGCGGCGGGTGTTGCGGTCCTCGACCGACACCTCGTCCGGGTGCTCGACGATGCCACGCACCAGATGCTCGAGCGCCTCGTCGAGCACGGTCAGCCCTCGGCCTTGGCGGCGTCGCCGTCGGTCGCCTCGGCCGCAGGTGCTTCGGCGGGCGTCTCGGCGGGCGCAGCGTCAGCGGCGGGCGTCTCGGCGGGCGCAGCGTCAGCGGCGGGCGTCTCGGCGGGCGCAGCGTCAGCGGCGGGCGTCTCGGCCGGCGCAGCGTCACCCTTCGGCTCGTCCTTGGCAGCGGACTTCTTGGCAGCCTTCTTCTTCGGCGTGGTCGCGCCGTCCTTGGGCTCGCCCATGGACTCCTTGGCCGCGGCCTCGAAGACGGTCCTCTTGTCCGGCTTGGGCTCGGCGACCCGCAGGGTCCCCTCGGTGCCGGGCAGGCCCTTGAACTTCTGCCAGTCACCGGTGATCTTGAGGATCGCGGCGACCGGCTCGGTCGGCTGTGCGCCGACGGAGAGCCAGTACTGCGCGCGCTCGGAGTCGACCTCGATCAGCGAGGGCTCCTGGGTGGGGTGGTACTTGCCGATCTCCTCGATCGCGCGACCGTCCCGCTTGGTGCGGGCGTCGGCGACGACGATGCGGTAGTACGGCGCACGGATCTTGCCCATGCGCATCAGCTTGATCTTGACAGCCACGTGTGTGGGACTCCTGAGTCAGGTGGTGGCGGGACCCGCGTCGCGTGGGGTGCGGCGAAGGATCCGGCCGGAGTGGACACGACGTACGACGGTGAGAGGGGCCGCGCACATCGGGTTCAGCCGGTCATCATGCCAGACCGGAGCGCCACGCCCGAAATCCGCCGGCATGACCCCGCCATGGGTCAGGCGACGACGCGGCCACGCAGGACCACCAGCCGCGGGTGGGCCAGGACCCGCAGGTCGGCCCGAGGGTCCTCGTCGTAGACGACGAAGTCCGCGGACTCCCCCTCGCCCAGCCCCGGCCGGCCCAGCCACTGCCGGGCCGCCCAGGATGCCGAGGCGAGTGCATCCGGCACGCTCAGCCCCACCTGCTCGTGCAGCGCGAGCACCTCACTCGCGATCAGCCCGTGCGGCAGCACCCCACCCGCGTCGGTTCCGGCGTAGATCGGCACTCCGGCGTCGTGCGCCGCGCGCAGCGTCTCGTCGCAGCGGGCGTGCAGCGCGCGCATGTGGCTGGCGTAGGTGGGGAACTTCTCCCCGGCCTGCTCGGCGTACGCCGGGAAGTTGTCCAGCTGCACCCGGGTCGGGACCAGCGCGGTCCCGCGGGCAGCCATCGAGGCGATAACCTCGGCGGTCGCACCGGTGCCGTGCTCGATGCAGTCGATGCCGGCCTCGACGAGCTCGGCGACCGACTGCTCGCCGAAGCAGTGGGCCGTCACCCGGGCGCCGAGCTCGTGAGCGCGCGCGATCGCGGCCGAGGCGGCATCGGAAGGCCACAACGGTGTGAGGTCGCCGACGTCCCGGTCGATCCAGTCGCCGACGAGCTTGACCCAGCCGTCACCGCCCGCCGCCTGCCGCTCGACCTCGGCAACCAGCTGCGCCGGCTCGACCTCCGCGGCGTAGCTACGGATGTAGCGCTTGCTGCGGGCGATGTGCCGCGCCGCCCTGATCAGCCGCGGCAGGTCCTCCCGGTCGTCGATCCAGCGGGTGTCGACCGGGGCGCCGGCGTCACGCAGCAGCAGCGCCCCGGTGTTGCGGTCGGCGGTGATCTGGCGCTCCTGCTCGGCCCGGTCGACGCCGCCGTGCGCATCGAGCCCGACGTGGCAGTGGGCGTCGACCAGGCCCGGCAGGGCAAACCCGCGGTCCGTCAGCGTCTCCACGCCCGGCACGGGCTCGGCACTGATCAGTCCGTCGGCGCCGACCCACAGGTCGCGTAGCTCGCCGTCGGGCAGCACGACCGCCCGCAGGTGCAGGCCTCTTTCGGTCGACCCCTCCCCCGTCATCCGCGGGTCACCGTTGGTTGCCGGGGGGCAGCAGTCCCTTGAGCTCCTCTGGCAGCTCGAAGTCCTCGGGCAGGTCGAGCGGACCAGCGCCGCCCGGACCAGCCGGGCCGCCGTCCTCGCCCGCGCGCCGGGCCTCCCACTGCTGCTCCTCGACGGCGCGCTTGGCCGGGTTGCCCGACCGGCCGCCCTTGGCCTTGCGCTTGGCGACCGTCTTGCCCTTCGCCTTCTTGCCGCGGCCCATGCCCGGCAGCCCCGGCATGCCGGGCATCCCCGGCATGCCGCCGCCGGCCGCGAGCTGGCGCATCATCTTCTGCGCCTCGGTGAACCGCTCGACCAGCCCGTTGACGTCCGCGACCGTGCGACCCGACCCCTGCGCGATCCGCTGCCGGCGGGAGCCGTTGAGGATCTTGTGGTTGCGCCGCTCCTGCGGCGTCATCGACTTGATGATCGCGGTGGTGCGGTCGATCTCGCGCTCGTCGATGTTCTCGATCTGCTCGCGCATCGCCCCCATGCCCGGCAGCATCCCGAGCACCTTCGACATCGAGCCCATCTTGCGGACGCTCTCCATCTGGGCGAGGAAGTCCTCGAAGGTGAAGTCCTCGCCGCGGCCGAACTTGCCGGCCATCTCCTCGGCCTGGCCTTTGTCGAAGGCCTTCTCGGCCTGCTCGATCAGGGTGAGGACGTCGCCCATCCCGAGGATGCGCGAGGCCATCCGGTCGGGGTGGAACACGTCGAACTCGGTGACCTGCTCACCGGCGCTGGCGAACATCACCTGTCGACCGGTCACCTTGGCGACCGACAGCGCCGCGCCACCGCGGGCGTCACCGTCGAGCTTGGTCAGCACGACCCCGTCGAAGCCGACTCCGTCAAGGAATGCCTGCGCGGTGGTGACCGCGTCCTGGCCGACCATCGCGTCGACCACGAACAGGATCTCGTCGGGCGTGACCGCATCGCGGATGTCGGCGGCCTGCGCCATCAGCTCGTCGTCGATGCCGAGTCGGCCAGCGGTGTCCACGATCACCACGTCGTACTGCTTGGCGCGCGCGTGCTCGATCGACTGGCGCGCGACATCGACCGGGTCGCCGACACCGTTGCCGGGCTCCGGCGCGAACACCGCGACGCCGGCGCGCTCGGCCACGATCTGCAGCTGGGTCACGGCGTTCGGACGCTGGAGATCCGCCGCGACCAGCACCGGGTGGTGCCCGGACGCCTTGAGCCAGTGCGCGAGCTTGCCGGCCAGGGTGGTCTTGCCGGAGCCCTGCAGACCGGCCAGCATGATGACGGTCGGCGGGTTCTTGGCGAGGCGGAGCCGGCGGGTCTCGCCGCCCAGGATGCTGATCAGCTCGTCGTTGACGATCTTGACGATCTGCTGGGCCGGGTTGAGGGCCTGGTGCACCTCGGCGCCGGCCGCCCGCTCCCGGACTGCTGCGATGAACTCCTTGACGACCGGCAGTGCGACGTCGGCCTCGAGCAGCGCGATCCGGATCTCGCGCGTGGTGGCGTCGATGTCGGCGTCGGTGAGCCGACCCTTGCCGCGCAGGTTCTTGAACGTGGCGGCGAGGCGGTCAGAGAGGGTGGCGAACACGCGGGTCCTTTTCAGGCGTACGTCGGCGGTCGGGCAGCGCCCAGCCTAGACGGCGGTCACCGGACCGGCCGGGGACGCCGCACGCCGAGCACGCGCGTACGGAGGCTTCAGCTCGACCGGCACCTCAGCTCTCGCCATCGCGCCAGGGGAACCCGTCAGGATCGGCGGCAGCCCGTCGCATCACCACATCGGGGTCGTGGCCGTGCACCAGGTCGAGCAGGGGAAAGTCCTGCGGCATGACGTCGAGCCGGGCCAGCGGCCGCACGGCCACCGGGCTGGCCCACTGGGTCGGCGCGAGTCGCACGCCGTCGCGGATCTCTTCCGGCTCGGGCTCGAACGGGTGTCTCGGCAGCACGTAGACCGAGCCCGACCGCCATGGCCCAGCCGTCAATGCATCGTCGTCGACGCTGAAGTAGTAGGCGGTAGCGGCTCGGCTGCCGTCGTCGTCGAGGACATGCGCGCATGCGTTGACCAGCGAGGTCACCCGGGTGCGGTCGACGATCGCGAAGTACATCGGCCACAGACCGTCGGACGCGGCGTAGACGGCGGTTCGGGCGCCGAACTCGGCGACATCCACGGCCAGGCGGGGCTCGAACTCCTCGATGTCCGCCGACCCGGAGCCGTGGAGAAGGACGTCCTGGGTGTCGGCAAGCCAGCACAGCAGCTGCCATCGCGGCGCCGCCAGTCGGTAGTCGACCGAACCGCCAGGACCGCTGGAGAGCTGCTCGGCCCACAGCGCGGCGAACTGCGCGCACGTCGCAGCGGCGGCCCCCGCCGGACGCAGGACGTAACCGTCCGGGATGTCCACGGGGTCAGTCTGTCAGCCTGCAGCGTCGGTGAGCAGTCGCACGACCTCGCGGCAGGCACCCGGGCGCAACGGACTCCCCTCCCCGTCCTGCAGGTAGAACACGTCCACGGCCTCGGCTCCCATCGTCACGACCCGGGCGCACCGGATGTCGATGGCCATCAGCGCCAGCGCGCGACCGAGTCGGTGCAGCAGCCCGGGCCGGTCCGCGGCTCGGACCTCGACCACCGTGGACGAGTCCGACGCCTCGGGCCGCACGTCCACCCGGGGGCGCGGCGGGGGCACCGGCGGCGGCCGGGCGCTGCGGTCGCGCGAAGTCAGCCTTCCGGTGAGGTCCAGCTCGCCCGCGAGCGCCCGGACCAGGTCGACCCGCAGCGACTCGGGCCGGGGGTCGTGGTCACGGTCGGGCAGCACCGTCCACTCGTCGACGGCCATGCCCTCGACGGTGCGGATCTGCGCAGATCGCACCGAGAGCCGGTGCAGCGCGAGGACTCCGGCGATCGCCACGAAGAGACCTGTGCGGTCGGGCGCCGCGACGGTGACGGTCCACGCTCCGCTGTCGGCAGGCTCGGCGAGGACTGCGAGCCGGCGCTCAGCGAGCAGGGCCAGCGCCTCCGGTGACGGCGGCGCAGGAGACGCCGCCGCCCTCCCCTGCAGGACCTCTCTCGTCCGCAGCACGAGATCGCTCACCAGGCCCGCCTTCCAGTCGCTCCACGCTGCAGGCCCGGTGGCTGCTGCGTCAGCCCTGGTCAGGGCATCGAGCAGCTCCAGCCTGAGGGGGTCCTCGACGGCTCCGGCGACCAGCGCCACCGTCGACGGGTCGTCCAGGTCGCGGCGGGTGGCGGTCTCCACCAGCAGCAGGTGGTGGCGCACCAGCAGACCGAGGGTCTCGACGTCCTCAGGCGGCAGACCCATCCGGACGGCGGCGGCGACAGCGAGCGGAACGCCCGCCTCGCTGTGCGTCTGACCCGGCGTCTCGGAGCCCTTGCCGATGTCGTGGAGCAGTGCGGCCAGCAGCAACAGGTCAGGTCGGGACACCTCGCGGACCAGCGCCGCGGCGCAGACCGCTGTCTCGAGCAGGTGCCGGTCGACGCTGAACCGGTGCACCGCGTTGCGCTGCGGACGATGACGAACGTGGTCCCACTCCGGCAGCAACCGGCCGACCAGGCCTGCCTGGTCCAGCGCCTCCCAGACGGGCACCAGCGGTGGGCCTGCTCCGACCAGGTCCAGCAGCAGCATCCGGGCCGACTCCGGCCAGGGCTCCGGCAGCGGGACGCTGTCGCCAACCAACCGGTCGACCGAGCTCGCCGACGGCGGCAACCCGGCCCTGGCCGCCCGGGCCGCCAGCCGCAGCACCACGAGCGGGTCAGAGCGCAGGTCTGCCTGTGCCGTCAGCACCGCCTCTCCGTCGTGCTCGGCCAGGCCGGCACCCAGCAGCCGCAGCACCGGGGCGCGCCCGGAACCAGCGTTGATGAAGCGCGACCGCCGCGGCGCACTCGCCGACAGCGCCCGCCGCCACGTGATGTCCGCTGCGTTCGTGACGGCCGATGCGGCACCGCCGACCGCACGGAGCAACGCATCGGCGTCGTCGAGCCGGAGCGCCTCGGCGACCCGGTCCTGCTCCTGGAGCACGAGGACGTTCCCCGGCCGGCCGGTGCTCTGGTGCAGGGCGTCGCGGATGTCAGCCAGCCGGCGGACAGCAGCATCGACGTCGCGGTGCGGGCGATCGGCGACCCAGGACGCCGCCACGGCGCGCAGGGAGACCAGGTCGCGCAGCCCGCCGCGGCCTTCCTTGAGGTCCGGTTCGAGCTCGTGGCGCAGGTCGCCCGCCTTGGCGCCTCGCTCGTCCCACGCTGCTCGCAGCTCGGGCAGCCGGCGTCGGGCCGCAGCCCGCCAGTCGGCGAGCACCGAGGACCTCAGTCGACCAGCGAGTGTCGGCTCACCCGCGACAGTCCGGGCGTCGAGCAACCCGAGGAGCACGGCGAGGTCCGAGCCGGCCAGCCGACGAGCCTCCTCGAAGGTGCGCACCGAGTGGTCCAGGGACACTCCCGAGTCCCAGATCGGGTACCAGACCTTGTCGGCCAGCGCCGCGGCCGAGGACGAGTCACCGCGGTCGGTGCGCAGGATCAGCAGGTCCAGGTCGCTGCCCGGGGAGAGCTCGCTGCGCCCGTAGCCCCCGACGGCCACCAGCGAGGTGCGGGCGGGGCCGGTGCCTGTCGCCGCACATGCGTCGGACCAGATCTCGCGCAGCCACACGTCGGTCAGAGCCGCCAGTCCACGACGCCGCCCGACGCCGGGGCTGCTCCCCTCCAGCAGCACCCGACGCCGGACGGGGTAGCCGGTCAGGTCAGAGCGCGTCGACGCCACGATCGCCCGTACGGACCCGCACGACCGTGTCGACGGGAACCGACCAGACCTTGCCGTCCCCGATCCGGCCGGTCTGGGCGCTCTTCACGATGACCTCGATGACGTCCTCGGCGTCGTCGTCGTCGACGAGCACCTCGACGCGCACCTTCGGCACCAGGTCGACGGTGTACTCCGCTCCCCGGTAGACCTCGGTGTGTCCGCGCTGACGGCCGTAGCCGCTGGCCTCGGTCACCGTGATGCCGTGCACGCCGAAGGACTCCAGCGCACTCTTGACCTCGTCGAGTTTGAAGGGCTTGATGACTGCAGTCACGAGTTTCATGCCCCGACCCTCTCCTTCGTGGTGGTGACAGCCGTCGCCGCGCGGTATCCACTACCGCTGACCGCGCCCAGCTCGTATGCCGTCTCGGCGTGCGTGGTCAGGTCCACGCCGTTGATCTCCGACTCGTCGTCGACCCGGAAACCGATCGTCTTCTCGATCGCGAGCCCCAGGGCGTACGCGATGACGAATGAGAAGACCATGACCGCACCGGCCGCGACGGCCTGCCGCCACAGCTGGTCGAACCCGCCGCCGTAGAGCAGCCCGTCGACGCCGGCCGGGGCGTCCGACGTGGCGAGGATGCCGATCAGCAGCGTGCCGACGAGACCGCCGATGAGGTGGACCCCGACAACATCGAGCGAGTCGTCGTAACCGAACTTGTACTTCAAGCCGACGGCCAGAGCGCACAGCACACCGGCGACGGCACCGACGAGGATCGCTCCGACGGGGTTGACCGCGGAACAGGCCGGAGTGATCGCGACCAGGCCGGCGACGACACCCGATGCGGCACCGAGCGACGTGGCGTGCCCGTCGCGCAGCTTCTCCGTCAGCAGCCACGTCAGCACCGCCGCACCGGTGGCGACGAACGTGTTGACCCACGCGACCGCGGCCACGTCACCGGCGCCGAGGGCGGAGCCCGCGTTGAAGCCGAACCAGCCGAACCACAGCAGCCCGGCACCGGTCATCACCAGCGTGAGGTTGTGGGGACGCATCGGCTCCTTGCCGAACCCGACGCGCTTCCCGAGGACCAGCGCGAGGGCCAGGCCTGCCGCACCGGCGTTGATGTGCACCGCGGTCCCACCGGCGAAGTCGACGGCCGCCAGGTCGTTGGCGATCCAGCCGCCGACCTCGGCGGTGTAGCCGTCGAAGGAGAAGACCCAGTGCGCGACCGGGAAGTAGACGATGGTCGCCCACAGCCCGGCGAACACCATCCACGAGCCGAACCGCGCCCGGTCGGCGATGGCGCCGCTGATCAGGGCGACGGTGATGATGGCGAAGACACCCTGGAAGCCGACGAACGCCAGCGGTGGGATGCCGGCCGCCTCACCCTCGACCCCGCCCAGCGGCGCGGCGGAGAGCAAGCCCTTGAGACCGGCGAAGTCGAGGTTGCCGAGCAGCCCTCCCCCGATGTCGTTGCCGAAGGCCAGGCTGTAGCCGAAGAGGACCCACAGGACGCTGATCAGCCCCAGCGCGCCGAAGCTCATCATCATCATGTTGAGGACGCTCTTGGCCCGGACCATGCCCCCGTAGAACAGGGCCAGGCCGGGCGTCATGAGCAGGACGAGCGCAGCGCTCGTCATGACCCAGGCAGTGTCGCCTGCACTCGGTGTCACGGTAGGTGCCCCCTTCGGACATCGGAAACCGTTGCTGGCCCGAAGGTTGGCGGGCTGCGGTTTCCGTTCCGGACGTGGCAGGTTTCGTCGATGTGACGTTGCGCCCGCGCTCGTTACGTCGGGGTTACGCAGGTCCGCATCACGAGACCCGTGCACCGCGGCATGGCTGCCCGAAGGTCAGTCGGAGAGCAGGGCGTCGACGAAGGTGTCCGGCTCGAAGGGCGCGAGGTCGTCGGGGCCCTCGCCGAGCCCGACGAGCTTGACCGGCACGCCCAGCTCGCGCTGCACCGCCACCACGATGCCGCCCTTGGCCGTGCCGTCCAGCTTGGTCAGCACGATGCCGGTGACATCGACGACCTCGGCGAACACCCGCGCCTGGACCAGGCCGTTCTGCCCGGTGGTGGCGTCGAGGACGAGCAGCACCTCGTCGACCGGCCCGTGCCGCTCGAGCACGCGCTTGACCTTGCCGAGCTCGTCCATCAGGCCGACCTTGTTCTGCAGCCGGCCGGCCGTGTCGATCAGGACGACGTCATAGCCGCCCTCGGCACCCTGCTTGACCGAGTCGAACGCGACGCTGGCCGGGTCGCCGCCCTCGGGACCTCGCACGACCGGAGCACCCACCCGTTCGCCCCAGGTCTGCAGCTGGTCGGCCGCGGCGGCGCGGAAGGTGTCGGCGGCCGCCAGCAGGACGGTACGGTTCTCCGCGACCAGGACCCGGGCCAGCTTGCCGACCGTCGTGGTCTTGCCGGTGCCGTTGACACCGGCGACGAGCACGACTGCGGGCCGACCGCCGGTGCCGGTCGTGGCCAGGGACCGGTTGGCGTCGGTGCCAACGAGGGTGAGCAGCTCCTCGCGCAGCATGGCACGCACCGATTCGGTGTCCCGGCTGCCGAGCTCCTTGACGCGGGTGCGCAGTCGGTCGACCAGCTCCTGGGTCGGCCCCACACCGACGTCGGCGCCGATGAGGACCTCCTCGATCTCCTCCCAGGTCGCCTCGTCGAGACGGTCGCGGGAGAGCAGGCCGAGCAGCCCGCGGCCGAGGGACCCCTGGGAGGCGCCGAGCCGGGCGCGCAGCCGCCCCATCCGTCCGGCGACCGGCGCCGGTGCCTCGGCGGGAGCCGTCCGCAGGTCCTCGGTCGACACCGGACCCGGGACGGTCCTGGTGTCAGCGTCCGTGGTGGACAGCGGGTCGGCGCTGTCCGGCGACGGTCTCGACCGGGAGCGGGTGACGACGAGTGCGATCGTGCCGCCGGCGACGAGCAGGCCCAGCACGGCCAGGGCAATGACAAGGGTGATCGTGTCCATCGCCGAGCAGTCTCGCAGGTGAGGGGGGTCAGCCCCGGCCGGCCGGCACCCGGGTGCGGCTTGCCACGGGCGAGGCAACCACCCGGGCTGCCTTGCGGACGCCGTTCTCGACCGCCTCGAACCGCGCCGACATGGCGCGCGACTTCTCCGGGGTGCTGAGCACACCCAGCGGCGGGGCGTCACCAGGATCGACCCGGTCGGCGACCGAGACCACCCTGTCGGTGAGCCGCTCGGCGCGTGGCACCGCGCGACCGCGGTAGGGGAAGGCCACGAAGACGACAACGAGCAGCCCGATGCCACCGAGCACGGCATGGGCCATCAGCAGTTCAGTCACCAGTTCGCCCTGCCCGGACCGGCCCGGGACGAAACACCCCGGGTCCCGCGAATGTCGCGGTCACGCGGAGGCTGCCTCGACCTGGTGCAGCCGCTGGCCGATCACCGTGGTGATGCCGTCGCCCCGCATGGACACGCCGTAGAGCGCATCCGCGATCTCCATCGTGCGCTTCTGGTGGGTGATCACGATGAGCTGGCTGTTCTCGCGCAGCTCCTCCATGATCCCCAGCAGCCGGCCCAGGTTCGTGTCATCGAGCGCCGCCTCGACCTCGTCCATGACGTAGAACGGGCTGGGCCGGGCCTTGAAGATCGCCACCAGCAGCGCCACTGCAGTCAGCGAGCGCTCGCCGCCGGAGAGCAGTGAGAGCCGCTTGATCTTCTTGCCCGGCGGCCGAGCCTCGACCTCGATGCCGGTGGTCAACATGTCCGACGGGTCGGTGAGCACCAGCCGGCCGTCGCCGCCCGGGAAGAGCCGCGCGAACACCGACTCGAACTCCCGCGCCGTGTCCTCGTAGGCCGCGGTGAACACCTGCTCCACGCGCTCGTCGACCTCGCGCACGATGTCGAGCAGGTCACGCCGGGAGGCCTTGATGTCCTCGAGCTGCTCGGAGAGGAACTGGTGGCGTTCCTCGAGCGCGGAGAACTCCTCCAGCGCCAGCGGATTCACCCGTCCCAGCAGGGCCAACGAGCGCTCGGCGGAGCGCATCCGCTTCTCCTGCTCGGTGCGTACGTAGGGAACCGGCTCGGGCTCCACCTCGCGGACCTCGTCGGGGGCCGGCGGAGACGGCGGCACGAGCTGCGCCGGGCCGTACTCGTCGAGCAGCACCGTCGGGTCGACGCCGAAGTCCTCGAGCGCCTTGGCCTCCAGCGCCTCGATCCGCAGCCGCTGCTCGGCGCGGGCGACCTCGTCGCGGTGCACGCTGTCGGTGAGCCGCTCGAGCTCGGTCGCCAGCTCGCGGGAGCGCGAGCGCAACGAAGCCAGCTCGGTGTCGCGGGCCTGACGGGCGGACTCGGCCGCCTCCCGCGCGGTGGCGGCGCGCCCCAGCGAGTGCTCGAGGTAGGTCAGCGCCGACTGCGCAGCCAGCGCCACCTGCTGGGCCACGGCGGCCTCGCCGGCCCGGCGCTCTCGACGGGCCTCGGCGCGGACCCGGCTCGCCCGTTCCTGGGCGGCCGCGCGGGAGAGGCTCTCGGCGCGGCCGGCAAGTGCTCGGGCGCGCTCCTCACCGGTGCGCAGCGCCAGTCGCGAATCCATCTCGGACTGCCGCGCGACCCCGGAGGCCGCCTCGAGCTCGTCGCGGACGGACGTGTCGGGCTCGCCGTCCTCGGGCGCCTCCTCGGCAGCGACCAGCCGCTCCTCGAGCCCGGTCAGCGCGACGCGGTCAGCGTCGAGGGCCTCCTGCGCAGCCGCGATCGAGCGCTGCAGCCGGTCGGCCTCGGCGCGAGCTGCCCGCGCCTGGGCACCGAGCTGACCCAGCTGCTCGGCGACCGCGGCCATCCGGGCGTCGGACTCGTGCAGCCGGTCGAGGGCCGTCTGGACATCGCGGTTGCCGACCGTCTGCTCCTCGGTGGCTGCCTGCAGGGCGAAGCGGGCTCGGTCGAGCCGGTGCCCGGCGTCGGCCAGCGCGGCGCCGGCCTCGTCGTAGGCGGCCTGGACCTCCAGCAGCGACGGTGCGCTGGTGGAGCCGCCGGCCGCATGCTGGCGGGCCAGCACGTCGCCCTCCCGCGTGACGGCGGTCAGACCGGGGTGCGCCTCGGCGACCGACCTGGCGGCCGCGAGGTCGTCGACGACGACGACGCCGGTCAGGACGGCCGTGACGGTGGGGCGCAGCTCGTCGGGCATCGTCACCAGGTCCAGTGCGGCCCGGGAGCCAGCGGGCGACGGGGCGTGCTGCGGCCCGGTCTCGCCGTCGTACGAGGGAGAGGCCGTGCTGCCGTAGGCAGGTGAGGCCGTGCCGACGAGCAGGCGCACCCGGCCGGCATCGTCGGCGCGCAGCAGCCGGATGGCAGCCTCCGCGGCCGCGAGGTCGGCGACCGCGACCGCGTCGGCGGTGGCCCCCAGAGCCGCGGCGACGGCGGCCTCGTACCCGTGCTCGACCGTGAGCAGCGACGCGACCGACCCCAGGACTCCGGCCAACCGGTCGCCGGCAGCCAGCACCGTGCCGGACCCGTCCTTGCGGGCCAGCCCGATCTCAAGGGCGTCCCGGCGCGCGGTGAGCGCGGCGCGTTCCCGCTCGGCCGTGCGCTCCTCGCCGCGTAGCGCGGTGACCCGTTCCTCGGCGTCCGCGAGGCGCAGCGTCGCCTCCTCGTGCACGCTGTCGAGGTCCTCCTCGCCGGCATCGAGCCCCGCGACCCGGGTCTCGACCGAGGCGAACTCGGCCTGGGCTCGCTCGGCACGCTCCCCCGCACTGTCCAGGCCGCTGCTGAGCCGGCCGAGCTCGGCCTCGCCAGCCTCGGTCCGGCTGCGGGCGGCCGCTACCTGCCCGGCGAGCCGGGCGAGTCCCTCCCGGCGGTCGGCCGCCGCGCGGGCCGCGGCGATCACGCGCTGCTGCTCGTCGGCCAGCGCGGCCTCTGCCTCGGTGCGGCGCTCCACGGCGGCGGCGAGCGACCCCCGGTCGGACTCGACGGCCTCGGTCAGTTGGCGCTCCTCCGACCGCGCCTGCTCCGCCGCCGCGTCGAGCTCGTCGGGGTCGCGGCCGGTGCGGTCGTCCTCGGGCTCGACGGCCAGGTGCCGGACCCGCTCGGCAGCCAGGCTGCCCGTGCCGCGGAAGCGCTCCTGCAGCGCCGACAGGCGGTACCACGTGTCCTGGGCGCGGGACAGCGTCGGCGCCTCCGCCGCGGTCGCCAGCTCCAGGGCCGTCTCCCGGGTCGTGGCCTCGGCGGCCTCGGCCTCGACCTCGGCCCGGCGGGCCCGCAACGCGGTCTCGTCGGCCACCTCCGCCTGGAGGGTGGCGCTCATCGCGCCGAGGTCGTCGGCCAGCAGCCGCAGCCGCGCGTCGCGCAGGTCGGACTGGATGACGGCAGCGCGGCGGGCCACCTCGGCCTGGCGGCCGAGCGGCTTGAGCTGGCGGCGCAGCTCCCCCGTGAGGTCCTGCAGGCGGGTGAGGTTGGCCTGCATCGCGTCGAGCTTGCGGAGGGCCTTCTCCTTGCGCTTGCGGTGCTTGAGGACGCCCGCCGCCTCCTCGATGAAGCCGCGGCGCTCCTCGGGGCCGGCGGACAGGATGGCGTCGAGCTGGCCCTGACCGACGATGACGTGCATCTCGCGGCCGATGCCCGAGTCGGACAGCAGCTCCTGGACGTCGAGCAGCCGGCACTGCTGGCCGTTGATGGAGTACTCCGAGCCACCGTTGCGGAACATGATCCGCGAGAGCGTGACCTCGGAGTAGTCGATCGGCAGCGCGCCGTCGGTGTTGTCGATGGTGAGGCTCACCTCGGCCCGGCCCAGCGGGGCCCGGCCGCTGTTCGGCGACCCCGCGGTCCCGGCCGTACCGGCGAAGATGACGTCTTCCATCTTGCCGCCGCGCAGCGACTTGGCGCCCTGCTCGCCCATGACCCAGGCCAGGGCGTCGACGACGTTTGACTTGCCCGAGCCGTTGGGCCCGACAACGGTCGTGATGCCGGGCTCGAAGTGGAAGGTGGTGGCCGACGCGAAGGACTTGAAGCCCTTGAGGGTCAGGCTTTTCAGGTACACGCGCGGTCTCCTCGGGCCGAGCCCTTGCCCGCAGCCGTCTCGAGGACGGGCTTGCTCACGGGTGGTGCACGGGCGTATGTCGGGCGGGGAAGGCCAGATGTGCCGCTAGCAGCGTACCGGCCAGAACCCGTTGTCCTGACCCACCGCGCCCGGCGCGCCGCCCGTTCCCGGGTCCGCAGTCGACCACGTACAGCAGGCCAAACGTGGTCGAACTCCGGAGGGTGGGGCGGGGGCTAGCGGGTCGCGACCGGGGCCGGGGCCGGGGTGGGGCGCCGGCGGCGGGCAGCCAGGACCAGGCCGGCGGCGGCGGTCAGGCCGGTCGCCAGCAGGGTCAGGGCCGGGTCGACGCCGCCGAGACCGCCGAGACTGCCGCCGGGCAGGCTCCCGAGCAGCGGCGCTGTCGGGGTCGAGCCCCGCAGGTCGACGGTGTAGACGTCCAGGCCGCGCACGATGTCGACCGTGTAGACGATGTTGGTCTTCTTCGTGCCGCTCGCGACGCCCTTCTTGTTGTGCTGCGGCACCCAGTACGCGTCCCAGACCTCGGAGAGCCCGCTCGCGACGTAGCCGTACTCCTTGAGGTCCTTCGGGTCCCGGGCGTCGATCAGGCGCAGGCCGCCCTCGTAGTAGCCCTGGGCCACGATCCCGCTCTGATGCACGTCGAACCAGTGCGCCGAGCAGAACGCCATCTGCGGCGCCGAGACGCCCTCGCCGAGATCGACCGGGTTGATCCGGTCCAGCGGGTGGATCGTGCCCGGCGTCCCGTCGAGGCTGCCGACCGACCAGGTCTGCAGGCTGCCGGCAGTGGCGCAGTCGGTGTTCTCGTAGTCCTCCTCGGTGACGAGCAGGACGTTGCCCCGGGACAGGCTCGGCGCCTGACCAGGGGCGAACTTCGACGCGTTGGGCCGGGCCGAGTTGTGGTGGATGAAGTCGTTCCAAGGGCCCTTGACGCCGTTCTCGTCGGTCGTGGCCACGACTCGCGGCGCGGTGGGCGTCGAGACGTCGAAGATGGCGCTGCCGCCCGACCCGGTGTGGATGCCGTAGCCCGCGTCGTCGAAGTTCCACTTGTGGCCCGCGCCGCTGCCGAAGGCGGCGTTCGGGCCGGCCGCCGGCGAGGAGAACGGCTGGGTCCCCTCGGTCGCCGGGTCTGCGTCGACCTCGCGCGGGTTGTCGAGGTCCGTGAGGTCGACGATCGAGACTTTCCGGCTCGACCGGCGGTGTAGGCGTACTGGCAGTCGGTCTCGTTGATGCAGCTCACGGTGTGGGTGTTGGTGGTTGTCGACACCCGCGAGCGGATGTGCGGGTTGGCCGGGTCGGTCACGTCGACCAGCTCGACCTCGTTGCTGCGGCCCAGGTGGTCAGGGGCGGTCGAACTGTACTCGATGAGGTCGGCGCCGACGAGGACGAAGCGGTTGGTGACACCGCCGAGCCTCTTCTCGCCGTAGTTCATCGCCTCGTTCTCGAACACCAGGTTGGGCAACGTTCCGGTGATCTTCGGGCGCACCGGGTCGGAGACGTCGTACACCGTGATGCTGTCGGTGCTCGAGACGTAGAAGTAGGGCGCGGACCTGGCGAAGATGCCGGAGATCGCCGCCGTGTCCGGCACGTTGGTGACGAAGCGGATGTTCGGGCTGGAGATCACCGGCACGCTGACGCCGTCGGTGAACTGCTGGCGCTTCTTCGCCGCGCCGGCCGTGCTCGTGGTGCTCTCGTGGGCCGCGACGGGGGCAGCCATCGCCGTGCTGGCGAGCACGGCGGCAGCCGCGGGCGGGGGCGCGGCCGAGGGGCCACACCTGTCGTCGGAGGGACCAACGACCCGATGCGACCCAGGTCACGTCCGCTGCCAGATCCGGCCTGCCACGGACAGCACAACGGGACGCCCGAGGAGGGCGTCCCGAGGTGGGACGAGCGTGGAGCCGGGCGATCAGGCCAGTGCCGGTTCCTTGCTGACGTCGAGGTTGACCAGGTGCGCCTCGGCGACACTGGCCGCCAGAGCGTCGTTCTCGGCGCTCAGCCGGAGCACCTCAGCCTCGAGATTGTGCACCCGCTCGTGCAGCCGCCGCATCTCCATCACCGTGCGAGGGTCATGTCCACCGACGTGACCGAGGAGAGCCTTCGCCATCCGTGTTCCTCCACCTGTATCTACACCCGCGGATCACGCGGGAATCGCCTGCCGACTGAGTTCGCGACGGACCGGGCTCGGGGGTGCGAGGTCTCAGGTCGGGCGACGCGGTGGTTCCAGGGTCGCACCCGGGCCAGCCCGGGTCAATAGGTCACGGAATGATCACACTGGGGGTTGCGCCGAACGGGTGACGGGCCTGCTCAGCGACGGCGTCAAGCAGGCTCCGGGCGGCTTTTGCCGCTGTTGCTAGGCCCGCTCACTCCGAGTGGCACGCCGCTCGGACTTGTCTTGATACATCCGGATGTCGGCGTCGTTGAAGGCGTCGATGACCCGCCCGCCGTCCTCGACGGTCGCCCAGCCGATCGAGGCCGAGACCTCGAGCCCACGGGCGCTCGTCGCACTCGAGAGCCCACGTCGCAACCGCGACACCGCCTGCGCGGCGGCCCTACTGTCACCCCGTTGCAGGAGCAGCCCGAACTCGTCCCCACCTAGCCGGCACACCGTGTCCAGGCCGGAGCGAACGGTCCGTGCGAGAACCCCCGCCAGCGCCAGCAAGACGTCGTCACCGGCGGCATGACCGTGCTCGTCATTGATGAGCTTGAGGCCGTCGAGGTCGAGGCAGATGACCGACACCGGCTCTCCGGCGTCGACCCGGCTCTGGGCCAACGCGAGCGACTCGTCCCACTCGTGACGGTTTCCCAGGCCAGTCAGCGAGTCGCGACGCGCCTGCCCTCTGGTGGCTTCCAGCTGCGCCTGCAGGTTGTTCCGGAGGCTTGCGACGTGCAGCACCACCGATCCCGCCTCGGCGATCTGCAGCCCCAACCGGCAGCACAGCTGGGTGAACCCGCGCGGCCCGGCCGCCGTGTGCGCGAGCACCAGCACTCCGTTGACCGGGTCGGGCAACGGCACGACGTAGTAGGAGAGAACACCGTCGTCCGGCGACAGCGGCGAGGGCAGCGGTCGCGTCCTGGCGTCTTGCACGCACACCGGGCCCGCGAGCGATGACAGCGCCTCCGCAGCCAGCGCGACCAGTGCGGGCTCGGCCGGCACGTTGATCTCACCGGCGACCGTCGACGCTGACTTGTCAGATTCGGTGAGCAGGACCGCAACCTCGCAGGAGAGCGCCTCGGCGGCCACCCGAACCACGTGAGAGAGGGCCGCGTCCAGGCTGTCGTTGAGGCTCCCGGTCAGGGTCTGGACAGCCTGCAGCACCTCCAGCTCGTCGCCCAACCGCTTCGCAGGGCTGACGTCGGACACGATCCGGGCGGCTGTGGCGGCCATGTCCCGCAGCTCTTCGTCGGGGGTCTCCTCGAGGCCGGCTGAGTCGTGCGTGGTGCCCCAGACGACAACGACGTCCCGACTGACCGGCACGATCGCCGCAGCGCGGGCGTAGTACGGACCCACGACTCGCACCACACTCCCGCGCATCCGGCGAACCGCCCCGGACCGCACGGCCTCACCGAAGTCGCGTTCGCTGGACAGCTCCAGCTCGACGATGCCGGCCCAGCCCTCGCCGCGACCAAGGCCGCCCAGATGGGCGTATCGCGTGGTCGACACGCGCCGGAACACGAGAATGTCGTCCACGGCGACCCCGGCGGCCAATGCCGTCAGCGACGCCGCTCCCGTCGTCTCCACGACTCCCGTCGCCCCCATGCGCACTCCCGGTGTCAGGCCGGCTGCGCGCCGGCTGTCCCAGAGATCATCGGCTGGTTGGGGGGCCGGGTTGACTGTCCGAGCGCTTCTCGTGCAGTCAGGCGTGCGGGCGGCGCGGCCGCGGCTGGCAATGGGGGCAGCGGAACGAGGAGCGGTTCATGAACGGCTCGCGCACGATCAGCGACCCGCAGCGGGCGCAGGGCCGCCCGGTGCGGCCGTACGCCGCGAGGTCCCGGTCGAAGTAGCCGCTCTGCCCGTTGACGTCGACGTAGAGCGAGTCGAACGACGTCCCGCCCTGCTCCAGCGCCTCGGCCATGACCGCCCGGGCCGCCGTGAGCACCCCGAGCGCCTGGACCCGGGTGACCGTCTCGGTCGCCCGCGCGTAGTGCAGGCGGGCCCTCCAGAGCGCCTCGTCGGCGTAGATGTTGCCGATGCCGCTGACCAGAGTCTGGTCGAGCAGGGCCCGCTTGAGCCCGGTGCGCCGCCGTCGGAGCGCGCCGACGAAGGCGGCCTCGTCGAAGGCCGGGTCCATCGGGTCCCGTGCGATGTGCGCAACCGGCAGCGGGACGCCATCGGGATCGGTCTCGGCAAGCGCGAGCCCGCCGAAGGTCCGCTGGTCGACGAAGCGCAGCTGCGGCCCGTCATCGCGAAACGTCACGCGTACCCGCAGATGGACCTCGTCGGCCGAGTCAGCCGGACGGACGAGCAGCTGGCCGCTCATCCCGAGGTGCGCCAAGACCGCCTCGCCGCCGGCGACGGCATCCGTCCCGGGGTCGTCGAGGCGCAGCCAGAGGTACTTTCCGCGACGGTCCACTGCCGTCACGGTGCGCCCGGTCAGCCGAGACCGGAAGTCGGCGGCCCCGGCGAGGTGCCGGCGCACGGCTCGCGGGTGGGCAACGGCGACATCGGCGACCGTCCGGCCGGCTACCCAGCGGGCCAGGCCACGGCGGACGACCTCGACCTCGGGCAGCTCGGGCATGCGTCAGGGCTGGGCGACGGGCGCCCCGGCGGACTGCTCGCCCGGCGCCTCGGGCAGCTCCTCGCGCAGCCGGCGCCAGGCCGTGGCTGCGGCCTCCTGCTCGGCCTCCTTCTTGCTGCGGCCGGTGCCCGTGCCATAGCTCTCGCCCGCCAGCACCGCGGCGGCGCTGAAGACCTTCTGGTGGTCGGGACCGGACTCGCTCACGTCGTACTCGGGCACACCCATCGACGCAGCCGCGGTCAGCTCCTGCAGGCTCGTCTTCCAGTCCAGCCCCGCGCCCATGGTGGCGGCCTCGACGATGAGCGGGTCGAACAGCCGGTGCACCAGCTGGGCAGCGGCCTCGAGCCCGAGGTCGAGGTAGACCGCACCGAGCACGGCCTCGAGGGTGTCGGCCAGGATCGAGGACTTGTCGCGGCCGCCGGTCGTCTCCTCGCCCCGCCCCAGCCGGACGAAGTCGCCCAGGCGCAGGTCCCGGCCGACGTCGGCGAGCGCCCGCATGTTGACGACCGCCGCCCGCAGCTTGGCCAGCTGTCCCTCGGGGAGCTCGGGGTGGTTGCGGAAGAGCGTGTCGGTGACGACCAGCCCGAGCACCGAGTCCCCCAGGAACTCCAGGCGTTCGTTGGTCGGCAGGTTGCCGTTCTCATAGGCGTACGAGCGATGGGTCAACGCCCGGCGCAACCGATCGTCGGAGACGGCGACGTCGAGCAACTGGCGCAGCTGGGCCAGGACCTCGGCGCCCGCGCCCGACGGAACCGGTTCCGCGCTCACACTGGTTCGCAGCGACTTAGACGTCGAGGACGTCGCGGTCGTTGTAGGTGCCGCACGTCGGGCAGGCGACGTGGGGCAGCTTGGGCTCGCTGCAGCGTGAGCAGCGGGTCAGCGGGGCGGCAGTGGCCTTCCACTGCGCCCGTCGCGACCGGGTGTTGCTACGCGACATCTTCCGCTTGGGAACGGCCACGGCGAATATCTCCTGTCGTTTCGGGTGGTGCGGGTCGTGCTGTGCTCAGTCGGTCCTCAGGTCGCGCAGGGCGGCCCAGCGCGGGTCGGTCTCGTCGTGCCCGTGGTCCGGATCGCCGTCCAGCCGCACCCCGCACTGGGGGCACAGGCCGGGACAGTCCTCCTGGCACAACGGTCGTACCGGCAGCGCGAGCACCACCGCGTCCCGCAGCGCGGGCTCGAGGTCGAGGCGGTCCCGGTCGACCTGGAACAGCTCGTCGTCGGCCGCGTCCTGGTCCGGCACCGGTTCCCAGCGGCCCTGCGCGTCCGTCGCCGGGTAGGCGTACAGCTCCTGCAGGTCCACCACGAACGGGCGACTGACTGGTTCGAGGCAGCGCGCGCACTCCCCCGCCACGGTGGTTGTCACCGTGCCGGAGACGAGCACACCTTCCACGACCGATTCGAGCCGAAGATCCAGCTCGAGGGCCGATCCCTCGGGGACACCGATCAAGTCCACCGCGAGGTGAGCTGGTGCCGGAACAGATCGGGAGATCGAGTGCATCGCCCCGGGTCGACGCCCCAGCTCGCGCGTGTCGAGCACGAGGGGCGAGCGGGGGTCGAGGCGCTTCGTCGGTCTCCTGGTCTCTTCAGACATGCTCACACCTGGCAGCACGTGACAATGCCCCGTTCGGGACCGGCAAAGGCTACCTGACCGCGCCGGGACCACCCAAAACCAGGGAACCGGCGCCCGCCGGGCCTGTTGCCTACTCCGCCGGAACAGGCTCGTCGAGCGGGTGGTGGCCAGGGTCGTCCGGGCCGGCCCAGTCGCCCGGACCGGCCAGGTCCTGGCGGGGGCTTCGGCCGGTGAGCTTCTCCCGGCCCCGGTGCACGGCGGTGAGGGTCTTCTCCAGCACGACCTCGAAGTTGGCCAGCTTCGTGTCGACGTAGTCGTCGACCTCCCGCCGCATGGCCCGGGACTCCTCGAGTGCGGCGGCGCGGACCTGTGCGGCCTGCCGCTGGGCCTCGGTCACCACCTCGGTCTCGGACGTGAGCTCGACCCGCTCCGCCTCGGCGGCGAGGACCAACCGCTGAGCCTCCCGGCGCCCCTCGTCGACGACGGACTCCCGGTCGGCCAGCAGCATCTGCGCGTGCCGGAACTCCTCCGGCAGCAGCTCGCGGATCTCCTCGAGCAGACCCAGCACGTCGCCCCGGTTGACGACGCACGAGGCCGACATCGGCATCGAGCGCGCGTTCTCGACGATCGTGACCAGCTCGTCGAGCTTCTCGTACACGTCCACAGGCGCGGTGGCTCCTACCCGTTCTCGGCTGCGTCGAGCTTGGCGGCGAGCCGCCCGAGGACGGGCTCGGGCACCAGACCCGAGACGTCGCCCCCCCATTTCGCGACCTCCTTGATGAGACTAGATGAGAGGAAGCTGAACTCCGGGTTGGTGGCGACGAACAGTGTCTCGATGCCCGACAGCCGCAGGTTCATCTGCGCCATCTGCAGCTCGTAGTCGAAGTCGCTGACCGCACGGAGACCCTTGACGATCACCGGGATCTCGAACTCGCGGCAGTAGTCGACCAGCAGACCCTGGAAGGAGTCGACGACCACGTTCCCCAGCCCGGTGGTCACCTCCCGCAGGGACTCGATGCGCTCCTCGACGGTGAACAGCCCGGTCTTGGAGGCGTTGACCAGCACCCCGACGGTGACCTCGTCGTAGAGCTGACTGGCCCGCTCGATGACGTCGAGGTGACCGTTGGTGACCGGGTCGAAGGAGCCGGGGCACACACAGCGACGCACGTCACTCCCCTGCGATCGGACGGGTGGTCGGAGACGAACGAACCTCCGGCTCGGGGCCGGCGCGACCGTACCAAAGCGTCGCCTCGCCGTACCGCCTCGACCGGTCACCCACGACCCCGTCCGGCCAGGACCACTCCCCGTCGCGGGTCGCGCGTTCGACGACCACGACCGCGTCCGGAGCGAGCCAGCCGTTGCCGACCAGGGCGGTGACCACCTCGTGCAGCGCCGCCGCACCCAGGTCGTAGGGCGGGTCCAGGAAGACCATGTCGTACGCCGGTGCGCCGACCGGTTCGGCGGTCACCACGTGCTCGACCTTGGCCTGGACGACCTCGGCTCCGGGCAGGCCGACCGCGGCGACGTTGGCGAGCAGGGTGCGCACTGCTGCCGGGTCGTTCTCGACGAGCAGGCAGTGGGCGGCCCCGCGGCTCAGCGACTCGAGACCGACCGCACCCGAGCCGGCGTAGAGGTCGGCCACCCGGCGTCCCGCGAACGAGCCGAGCAGCGCCTCCAGCGTGGAGAACATGCCCTCCCGGGCCCGGTCCGCCGTCGGTCTGGTGTGTCGTCCGGCCGGCACCGCCAGCCGCCGGCCGCGCGCCGCCCCAGCCACCACCCGCGTCACAGCGCGCTCGCCCTCCCCACCGCGTCAGGCCTTCTCGAGGTAGTCGGACTTCTCGTCGGCGAGCATCGCGTCGACCGCCCGGCGCAGGGCCGCGTTGGTGAAGAGGTGCTCGTCGGCCACGACCAGGGCAGTCGCCTCGACCCTGGCAGTGGCGATGAGCTCCTCGTCGCGCAGCACCGAGAGCAGCCGCAGACTGGAGCGACGCCCGGACTGGGTCGCGCCGAGCACGTCGCCCTCCCGGCGGGTCTCGAGGTCGACCCGGGAGAGCTCGAAGCCGTCCACCGTGCCCGCCACCGCGTCGAGGCGGGTGCGCGACGGCGACCCGGCGACGGTCTCGGTGACCAGCAGGCACAGCCCTGCCGCCGCGCCGCGGCCGATCCGCCCGCGCAGCTGGTGCAGCTGGGAGACCCCGAACCGCTCGGCGTCGAGGACCACCATCGCGGTGGCGTTCGCGATGTCGACCCCGACCTCCACGACGGTGGTCGCCACGAGCACGTCCACCTCGCCGGCCCCGAACCGGCGCATCACGTCGTCCTTGGCATCCGGCGCCATCCGCCCGTGCAGCATCTCGACCCGCAACCCGGCCAACGGCCCCTCCGTCAGGGTCGTCACGGTGTCGAGGACCGCGGCGGCCGGTCGCAGGGCCGGCTCCTCGGGCAGGTCCGGCACCAGGTAGAGCCCGCCGCGTTCGATCGGCGGCTCCTCCTCGATGTCCTTGCCGATCCGCGGGCAGACGACGTAGGCCTGATGGCCCTTCTCGACCTCCTCGCGCACCCGCTCCCAGGCCCGGTCGAGGAAGTGCGGCTTCTCGTCGACCGGCACGACGTGGGTGGTGATCGGAGCCCTCCCGGCCGGGAGCTCGGTGAGGGTCGAGACGTCCAGGTCGCCGAAGACCGTCATCGCGACGGTGCGCGGGATGGGCGTGGCGGTCATGACGAGCACGTGGGGCGGGATCTCGGCCTTGGCCCGCAGCGCGTCTCGCTGCTCGACGCCGAAGCGGTGCTGCTCGTCCACGACGACCAACCCGAGGTCGAAGAAGTCGACCGTGTCCTGGATCAGTGCGTGCGTTCCGATCACGATGCCCGCATCGCCGGAGGCGACCTCCAGCAGTGCCCGCCGACGTGCCGACGCGGGTTGCGAGCCGGTCAGCAGCGCGACCCGGGTGCCGGCATCGGCGCCTCC
This sequence comes from Actinomycetes bacterium, assembly GCA_038246575.1. GTDB lineage: Bacteria > Actinomycetota > Actinomycetes > JACCUZ01 > JACCUZ01 > JACCUZ01. The sequence continues at coordinate 27,010 of JBBRVU010000030.1, forward strand.
GAGCATGCCCCGCTCGGCGAGTGGCCCGAGCAGGCCGGTGATCGAGCGCCGGTGCTGCTGCGCGAGCACCTCGGTGGGCGCCAGCAGGGCCGCCTGACCGCCGGTGTCGACGACGGCGAGCATCGCGCGCAGGGCGACGACCGTCTTGCCCGAGCCCACCTCGCCCTGCAACAGGCGGTGCATCGGATGCTCCCGGGCGAGGTCATCGGCGATCTGGGCGGCGACCTCCTGCTGACCGGCGGTGAGCTCGAACGGGAGGCGCTCGTCGAAGGCGTCGAGCAGGCCGCCTTGCTCGGGCACCCGCGCGGTCGCCGGCAGCGCCGCCGCCTCGGACCGTCGCCGCGCCAGGACCACCTGGAGCAGGAACGCCTCGTCGAAGCGCAGCCTCTGCTGCGACCGGCGCACGTCGTCCCAGTTCGTCGGCTCGTGGACCAGCCGGAGGGCGGCACCCAGCGGCATGAGCCCGAGGCGGTCGCGGACCTCGTCCGGCAGCGGGTCGGCCACGTCGTCCGCCATGGGCAGCACGGTGGCCATCGCCCGGGAGATGCGCCAGGTCGCGAGCTTGACCGTCGCCGGGTAGATCGGCATCAGGCGACCGGCGAAGTCCTGCGCGTCCTCGCCCAGGTTCATCTCGGGGTTGGTCAGCGACAGCCGCCGCCGGAACAGCTCGACGGTGCCGGCGAACAGGGCCTCGGTCCCGGGCGCGAGCTTCTCCTCGAACCACTGCTTGTTGAAGAACGTGACCGTCAAGCGGTTGCGGCCATCGGTCACCACCACGTCGAGCTTGTGCAGCTTCTTGCGCACCCAGTGGCCTTTGGTGGAGACGACCGTGGCCTGGATCGTCACCCGCTCCCCCTCGCGCAGACCGCTCAGGTCAGTGAGCTCACCGCGCTCGAAGTAGCGGCGGGGATAGTGCCGCAGCAGGTCCTCGACGGTGTGCACCCCCAGCCGGGCGGAGAGCTCCTTGGCCGTCTTCTCGCCGACGACGGACTTCACCGGGGAGTCGAGCTCGCCCACCGTCACTCCACCCCGAGCAACAACGGGTAGCGCGGCTGGCCGCCCTCGTACTCGACCGTGTCCACCTCCGGGCGCGTCCGGCGCAGGTGGTCGACGACCGCTGCCGCCACCACCGACGCCGAGCCGTCCGGGCTCTCGCCAGTCACCAGCGTCACCAGCTCGCCGCCGGAGCCCAGCATCCGGTCGACGACGGCGCAGGCGACCTCGTCGGGACGTGCGCCGATGATGGCGAAGTCCCCGTCCACGATGCCGAGCACGTCGCCCGGGTCACAGACGCCGGCCATCGTCACGGCCTGCTTTGCCGCGACGGTGACGCCGCCGTGGCGGCAGTTGCCTGCGGCGGCGGTCATCGCGACCACGTCGTCCTCGAACCTGCGCTCCGCGTCGTGCACGGCCAACGCCGCGATGGCCTGCACGCTGGCCCGGGTCGGGATCACGGCCACCCGCAGGCCTTCCTCGCGCGCCTTGCCGGCCGCCGCCTCGGCGACCGCGAGGCTGTCGGCGTCGTTGGGCAGGACGACGATGTGCCGGGCCCGCGCGGCCCGCACCCCGGCGAGCAGCTCGGCCGTCGAGGCCCGCTTGCCGGGCCCACCGCGCACCACCGTCGCGCCGGCCGCCTCGAAGAGCGCCGCGAGTCCGTCACCGGCCACGACGGACACCACGCCGCAGCTGTCCGGCGGCAGCGCGTCGGACGTGCGGCGGGCGGCGTCGGCGAAGTGGGTGACCCGGATGCGGTGCGGCCGGCCGGCGTCCACCCCCGCCTCGACCGCGGCCCCGACGTCGTCGACGTGCACGTGGACGTTCCAGGTGGGCTCCCCACCAACCACCACCAGCGAGTCGCCGAGCAGGGCAAGCCGTTCGCGCAGCGGCGCGATCGCGTCGGCGGGCGCGTCGAGCAGGTACATCACCTCGTACGCCGGCCCGACCGCTCCGCCCGCCTCGGCCGGTCCTCCCGGCCCTGCCCCGTGCCGGGCCGGGACGTGCACCACGGTCGGTGCCGGCTCGGCGCCGGTGACGACGGACACCAGGGCATCGATGAGCACGCAGACGCCCCGCCCGCCGGCATCGACCACCCCGGCCCGGGCCAGGACCTCGAGCTGGTCCGGGGTCCGCGCCAGCGCCTGGCGGGCTCCGGTGGCTGCGGCCGTGGCCACGACCGCGAGGTCCTCGCCCCCGGCCGCCGCCTGCTCGGCTGCCTCGGCCGCCTCCCGGGTCACCGTGAGCATGGTGCCCTCGACCGGGTCGGCGACCGCGGCGTACGCGGCATCGGAGGCCGCACGGAGCGCGCGCGCCACGGACACCGGGTCGGCCGCGCCGGAGACGCGCTCGGCGGCCATCGCGTCCGCGAAGCCGCGCAGCATCTGGCTGAGGATCACGCCGGAGTTCCCGCGGGCACCGAGCAGTGCCCCGTGCGCGATGGCGGCGCAGCACGCCGGCAGGTCGTCGGCGGGGCCGTCGTCG
>JBBRVU010000031.1:0-28470 GCA_038246575.1 Actinomycetes bacterium
GGCCACCGGGTGACCGTCGTCGACCCGAGCCCCGACGCCCTGGCCTCCCTGCAGCGGCGGGTCCGCGAGGTGGGCGTCACCCTCACCGCGCTCCAGGGCGACGCCGCCGGGCTGCTCGAGGTCGTGACGCCGGAGTCGGCCGACCTCGTGCTCTGCCATGGCGTGCTCGAGCACGTCGACGCCGTCGCGCCCGCGGTCGCCGCACTGGCGCAGGTGCTCCGCCCCGGCGGCACCCTCAGCGTGCTGGCCGCCCAGAGCAACGCGGTCGTGCTGGCTCGCGCGATGGCCGGCCGCTTCACCGAGTCGCGCGCCGCCCTCACCGATCCCGCCGGACGGTGGGGGTCGGGCGACCCGCTGCCGCGCCGGTTCACCGAGGCCGGCCTGTGCGCGTCGCTGGTCGAGGCCGGGCTTGCGGTCCAGGACGTCCAGGGCGTGCGCGTGATCGCCGACCTCGTCCCGTCCACCGCGGTCGACCACGAGCCGGGTGCCGCCGCCGACCTGGTCGAGCTGGAGCGCCTGCTCTCCCGGCGCCCGGAGTTCCGGGCCGTCGCGACCCAGCTGCACGTGCGCGCCGTCAAGGGCTGACTGACCGTGAGCCGCAGCCAGCAGCTGCACCGGCCCGGGCCGCAGTCGGGTCCACCGGCCGACGACACCGGGTGCACCGTCCTGCACGTCGACATGGACGCGTTCTACGCCTCGGTGTCCCTGCTCGAGCACCCCGACCTGCGCGGCACCCCGGTCATCATCGGCGGTGGAACCCGCGGCGTGGTCCTGTCGGCGACCTACGAGGCGCGCGCGTACGGCGTGCATTCCGCGATGCCCATGACGCGCGCCCGCCGGCTCTGCCCCCAGGCGACGGTCGTCTCGCCGGACCACAACCGCTACTCCGCGGTCTCGGCGGGGGTGATGGAGATCTTCCGGTCGATCACTCCGCTGGTGGAGCCGCTGTCGCTGGACGAGGCGTTCCTCGACGTCGCCGGGGCGGGGCGTCGGCTCGGCCGACCCTCGGACATCGGCCAGCTGATCCGCGACCGGGTCGCCGACGAGCAGGGCATCACCTGCTCGGTGGGGGTGGCCAGCACCAAGTTCGTCGCCAAGCTGGCCTCCACGCGCTGCAAGCCCGACGGCCTGCTGGTGGTCCCGCCGCAGCACGTGGTCGCGTTCCTGCACCCGCTGCCGGTGGCCGCCCTGTGGGGAGTGGGGGAGAAGACCGAGAAGGAGCTCGTCCGGCTCGGGCTGCACACCGTCGGGGACATCGCGAACACCCCCGCGACCACGCTGGTCCGTGCCCTCGGTCAGGCGTCCGGGTCGCACCTGCACGCCCTGTCCTGGGGGCGGGACGAACGGTCGGTCGTCGCCCACCAGCCCGAGCGCAGCATCGGGTCGGACGAGACGTTCGCCCGCGACGTCGACGACCCCGAGGTCGTGCTACGCGAGCTGCTGCGGCTCTGCGAGCGCACCGCGGGCCGGATGCGCGACGCCGGGCTCGCCGGCCGGACGATCAGCCTCAAGGTGCGCTTCGCCGACTTCACCACCATCACCCGGGCCCGCACCCTGAACCAGCCGACCGACGTGGCGGCCGAGGTCTACGCCACGGCGCGCGGCCTGTTCGAGGCCCTGGGTCTGGACCGGGCCCGGCTGCGCCTGGTGGGCGTGCGGGTCGAGCAGCTTGTCGAGTCCGACTCGGCACCCCGCCAGCTCGAGCTCGGCGAACGCGTCCACGGGCGGCGAGAGATCGAGCAGGCGGCCGACCGGGCCGTCCGCCGTTTCGGCCGGGGAGTGGTCGGCCCGGGGACCCTGGTGAACGGGAAACCAGGGGTCTCACCCGCCCCAGCAGAGCCAACTTCGGCGCGCGGGAACCATGCCAGCACCCCGCCGCGTTCTCCGGAACGATGACGCCTCCGACGATCCGCCCCCTTCGGGGTTGTGCATGCGGGTTTCATAGTGCCCGTACGGCGCATATCCTTGGGGGAATGGACACGGTCTGGGTCGCCGTGGAGGACCACCGGTGAAGGAGGAGTTCGTGCCGCTCTCCGAGCACGAGCAGCGACTGCTCGAGCAGATGGAGCGGGCTCTCTACGCCGAGGACCCGAAGTTCGCCTCGAATCTGCGTGGCAAGGACCCGCGAAGCCACTTCCGTCGCCGCGCCCTGCTGGCCGCCTTCGGCTTCGTGCTCGGGGTGGTCCTGCTGATGACCGGCCTGGTCGCCCAGCTGATCGCGATCAGCGTCGTCGGCTTTCTCGCGATGCTCGCCAGTGCGTTCTTCGCGGTCACGAGCTATCGTGCCGCGACCACCGCCACCGCGCTCGGCGTGGTCGAGGGCAGCGCCGTCCGGCAGCCCCGCACGGCCGCGCGCAAGCAGCGCGCGAGCAACGCCGGCTTCATGTCGCGCCTGGAAGAGCGCTGGAACCGCCGCCGCGACGAGAACGGTCGCTGACCGACCCGTCTCGTCGCCTCGCCGCGACGCGCGCCAGGCAGCTCAGCTGCGGCGCGGCCGCCGGGTCAGCCCCGTGGTGATCCTGGCGGTCGCCCGGTCGAACGCGTCGAGCCCGTCGGCGAAGCGCTCGCCGATCGCCGTGGACACCGACCGGGTCGAGCGTGGCAGCAGCCGGGCCCGCCAGCGAGTGAAGCCGCTCGAGCTCCCGGCCAGGCCGGACCGCACCGCGTCGACGTCAGCGCGCAGGTCACCGACCTCGGCCATCTCCGGCGCGTAGCGCGCCCGCTCGGTGGCCATCGCCAACCGGTGCGCGGCCTGCGCCGGCTCGGCCGTCAGCGCCCTGTCCCGCACCAGGCGGTCGATCCCGGCCCGAGGTGTGTCCGGGGCCAGCCAGGAGTAGCCGAAGTCGGTCGCGGTGTCCTGCAGGTCCGCCCAGGCTGCTCGTGCCTTCTCGGCCGCACCGTGCGCGCCGGACCATCGCCGGCGCCGGACCACGAGCCGGACCACGCCCGGCGTCGCCAGCAGCAGCAGGATCCCGAGCCCGATCAGGAGCGGGATCACTGGCACCTGTACCGGGCCCGCCCCGATGGCGGCCGGGCCGGCCGGGGTGTCGAGAAGCAGGCCGGGGATGTCCGAGCGTCGGCGCTCCTCCACCCGCGGGTTGAGAGCCCCGGCCCCGCCCGAGTTCGCGTCGGTGCCAGGGTCGGTCGCGCCGCCGTCCGGTCCGCCAGCCGTCGCCGCCTGCGCCCACGACGGGGGCTCGCCGGTCCGGATGGCGGGGGTCGGCTCGAACGGCACCCAGCCGGCCCCCTCGAAGTACAGCTCCGGCCACGCGTGGGCGTCGTGCAGGGTGACGGTGCGCCGCCCCGCACCGTCAGGTGTGCCGGGGAGGAAGCCGACCGCGACGCGAGCCGGGATCCCCAGCAACCGGGCCATGACGGCCATCGTGGAGGAGAACTGCACGCAGTAGCCGGTGCGGTTCTCCAGGAAGCTCAGGATCGCCGCGGACCCGTTGCCGTCGCCGACCGTGTCCTGCACGTCGACGGAGTAGGTGAACTCCTCCGACCGCAACCAGTCCTGCAGGGCCAGCGCGCGGTCGTATCCCGAGTCGAGCCCACGTGTCTGGGCCCGGGCCTGTGCCTCGATCTCCGGATCGATGTCCTTGGGCACGTTGAGATAGGGCTTGAACGAACCCGGCGCCGGGGGTGCGTTGCGCAACGCAACCGGGTCCCAGGCCACGTCGAGCGCGCGTACCCCGTACGTCAGCTGCAGCGTCGAGGTGTTCTCACCGAAGACGTTGAACGAGTCGCGGTCGTAGAGCCAGGTGCCGTCGATCGCGGACACCTTGGTCGTCGGGTACGGCAACGGCAGCCAGGTCTGCTTGAGGTCGAAGACCTGCACCTCGTAGCGCGTCTTCGTGGTCTTGACGTCGCGTCCAAGCCCGGGCGGGCGGGCAAGACCGTCCTCGACGTTGTTGTTGTCGCGAGAGACCTCGAGCTCGCTCGGCTTCCACTGGGGACCGGTGAACTCGTCGAGGCCGACCAGCCGCAGCCGGGCCGCCGGCCCGCTGTAGCTGATCACCGGCCGGTCCTGCGGTCGGCGCAGGTCCTTGCCCAGGTCGAGGATCGGGTTGACGACCGAGACCTTGTTGCCACCCCCGCTGCCGTTGCCGAAGCCACCGTTGCCGAAGCCGAAGGTGCTGGCGTTCAGGTCGGGGATGACGGCGGGTACGACGAGGGCCAGCCCGAGCGCGGTGGCGCCGACCCGGCGTCCGACCTGGCCGAGCGGCGCGGTCTCCGGCTCCGGTCGCCAGTTGGGCCGCGGTGAGATCTTGGCCATCGGGCGTCCCCACCGGCTGACTCGTTCGCGCGACTCGGCGAGCAGCAGGGCGAGGTAGCCGACGGCGCCGATCGCGAACGCCAGCCAGCTCACGCCATCGGGCGCGACGGTGAGCGGCACGGTGTACATCACGAGCAGCGGCATCCCGGCGAGGGCCGCCCGCCGCGCGGTGACCGCCAGCGTGTCGACTGCGAGCGCAACCAGGCCGATGCCTGCGACAGCGAGGAACTCGATGCCTGGCGAGACCCCGATCGGTGCGGCGTAGCGAGCGATGTCCTCGCGGCCTGCGGCGGCGAGCGTGTCGAGGCGGTCCAGGGACGCAGCCGTCGGGACAAGGTGGTACCAGGCGCTGTCGCCGGCGTAGCGCAATAAGAGATAGGCCGCGAGCGCGACGGCGCCACCGAGCGGGACGACGGCGCGGGTCGAGGCGAACCGGCGGGTCAGCTCGCAGCCGAGGGTCACCAGCAGCACCGCGACGACGGACGGGATGAACCACGTTGCCCGCAGGAACGTCGAACCGAGACAGATGGTCGCCGCGATCGTCGCCAGCGCCGAGGTGACGGGCAGCCGCAGCGAGCCGGTCACGCGGGTCATTGCGCGACCGCCGCGGCCGGGACCGGCACGACGGGGCTCGAGGCTCGTCCGGCCTCCGGCCACAGGTCGGGCAGCGAGTCACCGGCGCGCGCCCGGATCACGCGCCAGCCGGAGGCCCGCAGCAGCGCCACCGACCCCTCGTAGTCCACGTCGGTCCGCCGGCCCCGCCCCACGGAGCCGGACCAGGTCGCCGTGTCGAGGGCGATGGCGACGGCCGCGGCGGTGCCGTGCCGCAGCCGGGCGAGCGCGCGAGCCTCCTCGGGATCCAGCGACCCGATCACCGCGACCAGCAGGCCGTCGCCGCCCCGACGCAGCGAGGCCGCGGCGTCGCGCAGACCGTCGTTGTCCGAGCCGTCGACGATTGCCAGGGTGTCGAGCAGGGCGCCCTCGACGTCGGTGTCGACTCGACCCGGGTCATGGATGGGGCTGGTGTGCGTCGATGCGTGGGTCACGGTCGCGCCGTCGTCGGTGAGCAGCCGCACGACGAAACCGTGCCGCGCCAGGTGCACGCCGACCGACGCCGCCGCGGCCACGGCCCACTCGAAGGAGGAGCCAGGGCCCTCGCCGCCGTGCGCCCGCCGTCGGGTGTCGAGCAGCAGGGTGCAGCGGGCCTGCCACGGCTGCTCCTCGCGGCGCACCATCAGCTGGCCGACGCGCGCCGTGGAGCGCCAGTGCACCCGCCGAAGGTCGTCACCCTGGCGGTACTCGCGGGTGCCGGCGTCGTCCTCGCCCGAGCTGGCGATGGACCGGGCCCGGCTCTCGCCGCTGCCGGTCCACTCGCCCGAGAGGGCCACGGACGGGAGCTGCTGAACCGTCGGGGTGACCACGAGGGTGTCGCGGCTGGTGAAGGAGCGTTGCAGCTCGCAGAGCCCGAACGGGTCGGTGAGTCGCAACGTCATGGGGCCCAGCTCGTAGCGGCCGCGGACCTCGGACCGGACGACGTAGGACACCTCGCGACGGCCCCGTGGCTCGACCCGGTCGAGCACGAAGCGCGGACGAGAGCCGAGTACGTAGGGGACGCGGTCCTCGACCAGCAGCAGACCCGTCGGCAGCCGGGAGATGTTGTCCAGCCGCAGGGTCACCTCGCTCTGCTGACCGGCCGCGGTTCGCGGCGAGCCCAGCCGGCGCCCGGAGGAGAGCCGGTAGCGGGTGCGGGCCACGACCACAGCGCTGATGAGCGGCAGGGCGAGCACCAGGACAGCCACCCGGAGCAGGTCGTCCTCGGAGGTCACCACACTGGCGACGAACAACGCCACTCCGGCAGCGACGAAGGAGCGGCCGCGGGTGGTCAGACCATTCAGTGCGTCGCGCACTAGCCCCCGCTCCGCGGCGCTCGCGTGTCGTCGGGCACCGGCACCGATCTGATGAGATCGGCCACGATGTCCCCCGTGCTGCGCCGGCCGATCTGTGCCTCGGCCGTCGGCAGCAGCCGGTGGGCCAGCACCGGCACGGCCAGGGCCTGCAGGTCGTCGGGCAGGACGTAGTCGCGGTCATCGAGTGCGGCCGAAGCTCGCGCCGCCCGGATCAGGTGCAGGGTGGCCCGCGGCGAGGCGCCCAGGCGCAGCTCGCTGGAGGCGCGCGTGGCAAGCACCAGGTCGACCGCGTACTGGCGGACCTGGTCGGAGACGTGGATCCGACGTACGACGTCGATCAGCTGCGCGATCTCGACGGCGTCGCTGACCGGCGTGAGCGAGTCCAGCGGCGAGCTCTCCCCGTGGGTGGTGAGCATCGTCAGCTCGGCGGCCTCGCTGGGGTAGCCCATCGAGAGCTGGGCCATGAAGCGGTCGCGCTGTGCCTCGGGCAGCGGGTAGGTGCCCTCCATCTCGATCGGGTTCTGCGTCGCGACCACGGTGAACGGCACGGCGAGCTCGTAGGTGGTGCCGTCGACGGTGACCTGGCGCTCCTCCATGCACTCCAGCAGCGCCGACTGCGTCTTGGGCGAGGCCCGGTTGATCTCGTCGCCGACCACGAAGTTGGCGAAGATCGCCCCCGGCTTGAACTCGAACTCGCGCCGCTCCTGGTTGTAGATCGCGACCCCGGTGATGTCGCTGGGCAGCAGGTCCGGGGTGAACTGCACCCGGCGCACCGTGCTGTCCACGGAGCGGGCCAGCGCCTTGGCGAGCATCGTCTTGCCGACGCCTGGAACGTCCTCGATGAGCAGGTGGCCCTCGGCGAGGACGACCGTGATAGCCAGCTTCACGACCTCGCGCTTGCCCTCGATCACGCTCTCGACCGCGCGCCGGATGCGGGTCGTGGTGTCCGAGAGCGCCGCCAGCTCGTCACGACTGACGCCCTGGGAGCGCGCTTGTGTGGTCTCGCCTACCGTCAAGTGGTCCTCCTCGACTGCGTACCCCCGCCTGGACGTCGACGGGACCCGCCTGTTGCGGGAGTCTTCCAGCAAGCCTGGCCGCTGGGGACCGGACGAGATAACTATTTCGGTACGAGCGGCGTCCCGGATCGGTTCCGGTGCGCCCTGGTGGCGAGCACAAGGGCAGCCACCCCGGCAACCAGCCCGACGAGCGCCAGCTGAACCGAGGGTACGACCTGTTGGGCGGCCGTGACAGAGACCAGGGCTGCGCCGGCCAGCCCGAGGGCCGGGAGCCGGAGCCGGCGGGCGACCGGCGCGCGCAGCACGTGGACGGCCACGGTGCCCGCGGACCGCTCGTTTCGGCCCAGCGCGCTGACCAGGCCCAGCAGCAAGGCAGCGACGCCAAGCAGCTGGAGCGCGCGCAGCGGTGAGGCGTCCAGCGCGCCGGCCAGCAGCGCGGTCGTCGTCACGAGCCCGACTGCGGACGTGCCTGCGAGCCGCCAGCGCCCCACGGCCGCGACCAGGCAGGCGGCGGCAGCCAGCCCGGCGGCGGTGAGCACCGGCCGCCGCGGGTCCGGGAGGATCGCGACCACCAGGGCGCCACCACCGGTCAGGACCACCATCGCCCGCCACAGCAGCGTGGTGAGGACCGCGCGGCTCACGCGCGCACCTCGGGCCGGAGGGCGCGCATGGTGTGCATCAGCGCGGCGCTGAGGTCGCCCTCGCCGTCGTAGGCCACGACCGGGACGCCCAGCGACGCCAGCTCCACGGTCAGTGCCTCCCGCTGCAGGCGCCAGGTGCGCAGTGCCAGGGCGCCTGCCGTGCCGGGCCGCACCTCGGGCTCGCTGGTCAGGACGTCGACCACGAGAGGTGCGAAGCCGCGGTCGCGCAACAGCTTGACCGCGTCGAGCGCGCGGTCGTCGAGCAGCGGGGAGACGAGTGCGACGAAGGCGTGGTGCGGCAGCATCCGGGTCGGCAGGTTCTCCAGGCCGTAGGACACGGAGCCGGCGTCGCGCTCGTACTCGTCGGGGCGCACGGACATCAACGCCTCGTAGACCTGGTAGAGGTGGCGCGGCCCGGTGCCGGGGGCGAGCCAGTGCAGCGGACCGCCGAAGGTGATGACACCGACCCGGTCGTGGGCCTGCAAGTAGCTGCTGGCCAGCCCGGTGGCCACCCGGACGGTGAGGTCGAGCGTGCTGCTGCCGGGCTCCCCGGCGTCACTGCCGGTGTCCAGCACGAGCACGAGGTCGAACGCGCGCTCGGCCGCGTACTGCCGGACGAACAGCTCGCCGTGGCGGGCCGAGGTGCGCCAGTCGACGTCGCGGCGACGGTCGCCTGCGGCGTAGGGGCGGACCCCGGCGAACTCGACGCCGGACCCCCTGGCCCGGCTGGGGTGCTCGCCCAGCGGTGCCGCCAGCTCGCGGGGTGCCACGGCGCGGTGCAGAGCGGCCGCGGCCGGATAGACGACGATCTCGGCCACGGCCACCTCGACGGTCGCAAGATAGCTGCCACCCGCGGCCAGCAGCCGGAGCCGGACGGGACCGACCCGGTACCGGCCCCAGCGCTGCGGTCGCAGGGTCCACCTGACTCGTCGCGAGTCGCGCTCGGGCCCGTCCGCGGTCACGCCGTCGTACGTCATCTCGGTGTGCGGGGGAAGGACGACCTCGGCCTCGACCCGGTCGACGCCGGTCGCGACCACCGTCACCTCGAGGGTCAGCGGGTCGCCCTCGACACAGCGCCGGGGGTCGAGGTGGGCGCTGAGCCGGGCGGTCTCCGGCAGCCGGGACCGGGGGTTGCTCACGAGCAGCACGAGTGGGACGGCTGCGAGGACGAGCAGCTCGCCGTGCGCCGTGACGAACGCGCCGACGACGGTGAGTGCGGCGATGAGGACCAGCCGGCGCAAGAGCGGCGTCGGCGTCCAGGTCAGCCCAACGGTCTGCGGCGCATCGGTCTGCCCGGCATCGGTCTGCCCGGCCTCGGTCTGCCCGGCCTCGGTCATCTCGGCGCGGGCACCGAGGCGAGGATGTCGTTGACGATGTCGGCGCCGGTGATCCGCCGGACCCACAGCTCCGGGCGCAGGCTGATCCGGTGGGCGAGCGCGTCGACCGCGACGGCCTTCACGTCCTCGGGGGTGACGTAGTCCCGTCCGTCCAGGACCGCCTGACCGCGGCTGAGGGCGACGAGGGCGAGCCCGCCACGCGGACTGGCCCCGACTGTGACCTGCGGGTGCGACCTGCTCGCGGCCACCAGCTCCACGACGTAGCGCAGCACCGGCGGCTCCACCTGGACGAGCTCCATGCTGTCGCGCATCGCGAGCAGGGTGTCGGCGTCGACGACGGTGCGCAGGGTCGGCGCCGACCAGCCGCGGTCCAGTCGCCGTTGCAGCAGCTGCTGCTCGTCGTCGAGGTCGAGATAGCCCAGGGTCACGCGAAGGAGGAAGCGGTCGAGCTGGGCCTCGGGCAGCGAGTAGGTGCCCTCGTACTCGATCGGGTTGTCGGTGGCCAGCACGATGAACGGCTGGGGGAGCGGTCGGGTCTGGCCGTCGCTGGAGACCTGCTCCTCGGCCATCGCCTCGAGCAGCGCGGCCTGGGTCTTGGGCGGGGTGCGGTTGATCTCGTCGGCGAGCAGCAGCTGGGTGAACACCGGCCCCGGCCGGAACGCGAAGCTGGTCGTGCCCGGGTCGTAGACCGAGAGTCCGGTCAGGTCGCCGGGCAGCAGGTCGGGAGTGAACTGGACGCGGTGGAAGCTGAGGCCCAGCGCCTCGGAGAAGCAGCGCGCGATCAGTGTCTTGCCCAGCCCGGGCACGTCCTCGAGCAGGACGTGACCGCGGCCGAGGATGCCCAGCAGCACCCGCTCGAGCACCCGTCGCCGTCCCACGACGACTGTCTCGATCTCGTCCAGGATCTGTGTCGCGAGCCGTGCTGTCTCGGCGGTGGCGAGGCTGGCTCGCGGCGACAGGTGAGAGGGCGTGGTCACAGGCTCTCCAGCCGTTCGATGATGCGGGTGAGGGTGTGGCGGTCGACTCCGGGGGGCTGGCTGTCCCGCGAGGGGTCGCGGACGGGGTCCAGCCAGGGCCAGACGTCCTCCCCGACCACGTCGCGGGCCGCGGCGGGATCGGCGTAGAGGTCGATCCGATAGCGGTCGGCCAGCCGGGCCGCTGCGAGCCGGGTGAACAGCGGCCGGGTGACGGCGTCGTAGTGCCGGTGGGAGACCGCGGCCCAGGACAGCTGCTCGGCGATCTGGCGAAAGGCGTGGAACGGGGCGTTGTCCACCGGGGGCGCCGGGCGCCGTCTGGCCCGGCGCGCGGGCTCGCCCGGGACCGCGAAGGCGATGACCAGGACCGTGCCCGCCGCGATCGCGGACACCGCGACGAGCAGCCCGGCTGCTCCGGCGGCCAGGACGGCGGCGATGAGCACGACGGCCAGCGCGCCCAGGCCGACCCTGGCGGGAGTGCTGACCCGGCCGGTGGGCTGGTCGTCGTCGCCGGGCTGGTCGTGCTCGTCCGCGGCGCGCAGGCCGAACGGGTCAGCCACGGTGTGCGTCTTCGGCGGTGGTCGGACGCCGGGCCTCGAGCTCATCACGTACGGCACTCAGGGCTGTCTCAGCAGCGGCGCGCTGCGCGGGACCCATGGGGTGGCGGCTGAACCGCGCCTCCCGGAAGAGTGCGGTGAGGTCTGCAGCCGGCCCGGTGCCGACAAGCCCGGCTGCGACCGCGCGGCCGAGCAGCTCGGTCGGCGTGTCCGAGGCGCGCGGGGTGCCGCCGCGCCGGGCGAGGCCGGCGGTGATCCGGGTGGCCATCGCCTGGTACGCCGCGACGATGGCCGCCCGGGCGTCGGCGTGGTGGGCGAGGTGCTCCTCTGCGGCGGTGACCGCGGCGGCGAGCTCCTGGGAGTCCGCGTCCTCGCTGTCGCGGTCGGATCCGGCAAGCCCCGGATCGCTCGATCGGCCGACGAGACGCGTGACGGCAGCGGCGACGAGCAGCACGGCCGCAACCCCGATGAGCACCGGCCAGGACACCGAGGGAGGACCACCGGCCCCCGGCCCGGGGTCGAGCGGCTGGTCGGTGCCCTGCTCGACCCCGACCGGCGCCAGGAACTGGGTGAGGATCCACCAGGAGAGCGCCGTGATCGCCACGATGAGGACGACCGCCAGCACGCGCAGCAGCAGCGGAATCGGCTGGCCCTCGGGCTCCGCGCGCCCGGACGACTGAACGGGTCGCCGGGGCCGCAGCACCCGACGCAGCAGGGTGCGCGCCATCGCGATCAGCACGAGCAGCACCACCGCCCCGCCGACGACACGGGCCCAGCCGACCTCGACCGGCTCGGCGAGCGCGCCCCAGTCGAGGCCCTGTCGGCCCTGGAGCGCGAGTGCTGCGGCGGCCACCAGGGCCACGACGAGGACGGCCCCCAGCAGCGGGTCGTACCCCCTGTGTCGCACCCGCCCATCCAACCAGCGCCGCGGGCGCGCTGTTCACGCGATGGATCACAGTTCGGCCGCGGTCCGCGCCGCGACCGGCCCTGCCGCCGTGTCCGCCCGCCGCCCCGTACTCCCCGCGGCCCGAGGTCATCGGCCCAACCCGGCTCGCTTCAGCAGGCCGGTGATCGCTTCAGCAGGTGTCTGCGGGTGCTGAAGCGATCACCCACCTGCCGAACGTGGTCGATTGCGGGGCTGGGTTGGTTGACTGTGGGGGGATGTGGAGTAGAGTGGCGCGCAGTGGGGGAGCAAGTGGGATCGGGCCGTGGGGAGGTGGGTCGATGTGGTGCAAGACGGTGCCAGCCGTGACGGCGGCGACGGGAATGACGTCGGCAACGCCTCCGGTGTGCCTGGCGCGATGCCGGCCTTCCTCGGGACCCACCAGCCGCGGATGGACGACAAGGGCCGGCTCTTCCTCCCGGCCAGGTTCCGCGACGCGCTGGCGGCCGGCCTCGTGATCACCCGTGGCCAGGAACGCTGCCTCAACATCTACCCGCGGTCCGAGTTCAACCTGATGTACGCCCAGGTGCGCCAGGCCCCGGTCACGAGCAAGTCCGCGCGCAGCTACCAGCGGCTGCTGCTCTCCGGCGCCTCCGACGAGGTGCCGGACAAGCAGGGCCGGGTGACGATCCCACCGCCGCTGCGGGAGTACGCCGGACTGACCAAGGACTGCGTCGTCATCGGCGCCGGCCCCCGCGTCGAGGTCTGGGACGCAACTGCGTGGGCCACCTACCTGGCCGAGCAGGAGTCGCAGTTCTCTGACCTGTCCGAGGAGGTGCTGCCCGGACTCATGTGACCGGACCGACCGATCCACCGCCCTGACCGATTCGACAGATCTGACCGGGGACCCCGCACGGCGAGGTCTCCACCCGCTCACTGGACAGAGTCGTCCTGGCGCCACTTCCCCGGTGCCAGGCCACGTTCGCGGGGCCGCCGGCCCCGAGCGGTTGGAGACCTGGTCGTACGGGTCGACCGGCACCGATCACCACCGATCACCACCGCACGTTCCATGAAGGGTCGAGATGGACACGCCTGCGCCGCAGACGGAGCGACAGTCGCTCGCCGATGAGTTCCGCCACTCGCTGGCGTTGCTCGTCGGCGCCTTGGGTCTGATGGGCACGCTGGCGATGACCTTGCTCTTCCTCACCACCCGGTTCGGAAGCTGACGCGCGTGCCCGAGGCCGAGCGCCACGTCCCCGTCGTCCTGGCTCGTGTCCTCGAGCTGTTGGCCCCGGCACTGGGCGGACCCGAACCGGTCGTGCTCGACGCCACGCTGGGGATGGGCGGGCACAGCGCCGCGCTGCTCGAGCGGTTCCCCTCCGTGCGGCTGGTCGGCCTGGACCGCGACCCGCAGGCCCTCGCCCTGGCAGGGGAGCGGCTGGCCCCCTACGCAGCGCGGACGACGCTGGCCCACGCGGTCTACGACGAGCTCGGCGAGGTCCTGGCTGCTGCCGGTGCCTCCCGGGTGCAAGGGATCCTGTTCGACCTCGGGGTCTCGTCGCTGCAGCTGGACGAGGCCGAGCGCGGTTTCGCCTACGCGATGGACGCACCGCTGGACATGCGGATGGACCAGGGTCGCGGCATCACCGCGGCCGAGGTGCTCAACACCTACGACGCGCCCGGCCTGGCGAAGATCCTCTTCGAGTACGGCGAGGAGAAGTTCGCCCGCCGGATCGCCGCTGCGATCGTCCGGGAGCGGGCCCGCGAGCCGTTCACCCGCACCGCCCGCCTCGCCGAGCTGGTCCGGACCTCGATTCCCGCCGCCACCCGGCGCACCGGCGGTCACCCGGCCAAGCGCACGTTCCAGGCCCTGCGCATCGAGGTCAACGGCGAGCTGACGGCGCTCGAGGGGGCGCTGCCGGCAGCGGTCGACGCCCTGGCCGTCGGCGGCCGCATCGTCGTGCTCTCCTACCACTCGCTGGAGGACCGGCTGGTCAAGCGCACCCTGGTCGCGGGGGCGACCAGCGCGGCGCCGCCCGACCTGCCGGTGGTGCCGGAGGAGTACGCGCCACGGCTGCGGCTGCTGACCCGGGGCGCCGAACGCGCCGGCGACGAGGAGATCGCCGCCAACCCACGCGCCTCGTCGGTGCGGATGCGCGCGGCAGAGCGCGTCCGGGAAGCAGCATGAGGACGGCTACGGCTGCGGCCCCCACCCCGCGGGTCGCGGGCGAGCGGGCGCGGCAGCCCGACCTGACGCTGGTCGCCCCGACCCGCAGCGGCGCGCCGCGCGCGCCGTTCGTGGTGCTGCTCGGGACGCTGCTCGTCGGCGGGCTGGCCAGCCTGCTGTTCCTGCACACGGCCCTGGCCGAGGACTCCTTCCGGCTACAGGATCTGCGCAACAGCTCGGCTGCCCTCGGCGCCCGTGAGCAGGCGCTGGAGCAGCAGGTGGCGCTGCAGGCGTCGCCGAAGCGGCTGGCTGCCCGTGCCGAGGCGCTGGGGATGGTTCGCAGCGTCAACCCGGGCTTCATCCGGCTCTCGGACGGCAAGGTGCTCGGCAAGCCGAAGCCCGGTCTCGCGCCGCCGCCGCCGGTGGCCACTCCGGCGGCGACCGCAGCAGCGGATGCGCAGCACACGAACGCGGCCGAGAAGGTCGGAAAGAAGGCGGCACGGGCGAAGAAGAAGGCGGCGAGGGCTAAGAAGAAGGCCGCCCGCGGCGCTGCCGGCGGCACCGCATCGACCGGAGCTGCCCGGTGACCACACGGACCACCCGACCGGCGCGACCGCCGGCCCCGCGGTCACGTCCCGCCCCGGCCGGTGCCGGTCGCAGGCGTCCCGCACCTGGTCACACCCGTCGTCCCCACCCGTCCCGGCCGACGTCGACGGGCGCTCCGCGACGGGTCCAGGCCCGCCGGCCACCGCCGCGGGTCCCGACCCGCATCCGGCTGGGCGACGCGTCCCGTCGGCTGCGTGCGGCGATCGCGGTGCTGGCCGTCGTCCTCTCGCTGTTCGGTGCCCGGCTGCTGCAGCTGCAGGGCCTGGACGCGCCGACCTACGCCGCGGAGGCCGAGGCCGGCCGGCTGCGCACCGTGGCGCTGCCCGCGGTCCGCGGCACCATCACCGACCGCAACGGCGTCGCGCTGGCCACCACCGTCGATGCGGTCAACGTCACCGCCGACCAGACCCTGGTGGTCGACCCGGCTGCGACCGCCGGTGTCCTCGCCCCGGTGCTCGGCGTCGACGTGTCGGTGCTCACCAAGCGACTGAGCGGCAGCGCGCGATTCGTCTATCTCGCCAAGACCGTGACGCCGCGGACCTGGCGGCAGGTGCGCGAGCTCGACCTGCCCGATCCCAAGGTCGAGGGACTGCCCGGCGTCTTCGGCGAGAAGACCAGCAAGCGCGTCTACCCGGCCGGATCCACGGCCGCCAACGTCATCGGTTTCGTGGGTGCCGACGGGTCGGGGCTGGGCGGCCTCGAGTTCGAGCTCGACGATGTGCTCTCGGGGCGCGACGGCACCGCGACCTACGAGCTCAGCGCCGGTGGCCGCCGCATCCCGAGCGGTGTGGACTCGCAGCGCGAAGCCGTCGCCGGCCGCGACGTCCGGCTCACCATCGACCGGGACATCCAGTACGTCGCGCAGCGAGCGATCGCGAAGGCGGTGCGCTCGACCAGCTCGCAGAGCGGCACCGTCATCGTCCTCGACCCGCGCACCGGCGCGCTGCTCGCGATGGCCACCGCGCCCACCTTCAACGCCAACTCGCCGGGGTCCTCGCCGTCGGCGGACCGCGGGAACCGGCCGCTCTCCGAGCCGTACGAGCCCGGCAGCACCGGCAAGGTGCTCACCGCAGCGGCACTGCTCGAGGAGGGCGTGGTCACGCCGGCTACCCCCATCACAGTGCCCAACCGTCTGGTTCGCGCCGGCAAGTCGTTCAAGGACTTCGAGGACCACGGGACGCAACAGCTGACCTACGCCGGCACCCTGGCGAAGTCGAGCAACATCGGCACGATCAGGGCAGCGGAGCGGCTCGGCAACCTCAAGCGGCTCTACCCGTACCTGAAGAAGTTCGGGGTCGGGTCGCCCAGCGGGCTCGGGCTCCCGGGCGAGGCATCGGGCAGCCTTCCGAAGCCGTCGACGTGGTCGGCCACCAGCGGCTACACGATGACCTTCGGCCAGGGCTACTCGGTCAACACCCTCACCATGGCGTCGGCCATCGGCGCCATCGCCAACGACGGGGTGCGCGTCGCACCCACCCTGGTCGAGTCGACCCGCGGGCCGGACGGCTCGGTGCGCTCCGCGGCCAAGGGGGAGCGGACCCGGGTCGTCAGTGCCGGCACTGCCGGCACGGTGCGCTCGATGATGGAGATGGTGACCCGCAAGGGCGGGACGGCGCCCCTGGCCAAGATCCCCGGCTACCGGGTCGGCGGCAAGACCGGCACCGCGCAGCGATACAACCCGTCGTGCAGCTGCTACAGCGGCTACACGATGTCCTTCATCGGGATGACTCCCGTGGACGACCCCGGAGTCGTGGTCGCGGTCACCCTGCAGGCGCCGCGGTCGGCGCTCGGCGGTGGCGTCAACGCGGGCCCGGTCTTCCGCGAGGTGGCGTCGTTCGCGCTGGACACGCTGCGGGTCCCGCCGACCGGCACCACGCCGGGCAGGCTGCGGCTGACGACCCGCTGAGCGATAACCTCCCGGGCGTGCCCCACCCGCCCGGACCAGCCCCGATCCGGCCGACCGGGCAGCCGCCGCGGGCACCCGCCGAGCTCGCCCAGCGGCTGGGCACCGAGGCCGAGCCGACGGCCACCGAACCGGTCACGGGCGTGACCCTGGACTCCCGCGCGGTGCGGCCCGGCGACCTGTACGCCGCGCTGCCCGGCGCGAATGCCCACGGGGCGGACTTCGCGGTCCAGGCGGTCACTGCCGGAGCCGCGGCTGCCCTGACCGACCCGGCCGGTGCGCCGGCCTGCCGCGCGGCCGGCCTCCCGACGTACTGCCTCGAGAACCCCCGCGGCGCGCTGGGCTCCCTGGCCGCCTGGGTGTACGGCGACCCGGCTGCAGCGCTGACCACCATCGGTGTGACGGGGACCAACGGCAAGACGACGACGGTGCACCTGCTCGACGCGGGCCTGCGCGCGGCCGGGCAGGTCACCGGCCTCGTCGGCACGATCGAGATCAGGGTCGGGGAGGAGCGGCTCGACAGTGCGCGCACGACCCCGGAGGCGCCGGACCTGCAGGCCCTGTTCGCCGTCATGGTCGAGCAGGGCGTGGAGGCGGTCGCGATGGAGGTCTCCAGCCACGCGCTGTCACTCGGACGCGTCGACGGCACGACCTTCGACGTGGCGGTCTTCACCAACCTCACGGCCGACCATCTGGACTTCCACCGCGACATGGAGGACTACTTCGCCGCCAAGGCGTCGCTGTTCACCCCCGATCGGGCGCGGCGGGCAGTGATCGACATCGACGACGAGTACGGCCGACGACTCGCGGGCGAGGCCAGGGTCCCGGTGGTGACAGTGTCGCCGACGGGCCTCCCGGCCGACTGGCGGGTGACCGACGCCGTGCTCGGGGCCGAGGGCAGCACGTTCGGCCTGGTCGGGCCGGACGGTGTGGTGGTGGCCGCTTCGACGACGCTGGCCGGTGCGGTGAACCTGGCCGACGCCGCGCTGGCAGTGGTGGCGCTGGCGGTGGCCGGGATCGACCCCGAGGTCGCGGCGGCGGGAGTCGCCTCCTGCCGGGGCGTCCCGGGCCGGATGGAGCGGGTCGGCTCCGGGGAGCCGCTGGCCCTGGTCGACTTCGCGCACAGCCCGGACGCTCTCGAGCGGCTGCTCGCGACCTGCCGAGGCCTGGTGCCCGAAGGCGGTCGACTCATCGTGCTCGTCGGTGCCGGCGGCGACCGCGACCCCTACAAGCGACCCGAGATGGGGCGCATCGCGGCCCGGGACGCCGATGTCGTCATCCTCACCAGCGACAACCCCCGGTCCGAGGACCCGCTGTCGATCATCGCCGCGCTCCGGGCCGGCACCGACGCGGTCGCGGGCGCCCGGGTGGAGGTGGTCGCCGACCGACGGGCCGCCATCGAGCGGGCCGCCGACCTGGCTGGACCCAGGGACGTGGTGGTGGTCGCGGGCAAGGGTCACGAGCACGGCCAGGAGATCGCCGGCGTGGTGCACCCGTTCGACGACCGCGAGGTCCTGGCGGAGTCGCTGCGGCAGGTCGCCCGGTGATCCCGCTGCGGCTGGCTGAGGTGGCCTCCGCCGTGGACGGGACGCTGGGCGGCCCCGACCCCGCAGGGGTGCTGGTGACCGGCCCGGCCACGGTCGACTCCAGGGACGTGGGTGCCGGCGGGCTGTTCGCAGCCGTCGTCGGCGAGCGCGTCGACGGGCACGACTTCGTCGCCACGGCCATCGACGCCGGAGCGGCTGCAGCCCTGGTGTCGCGCCCGGTCGACGCGCCGCACGTCTTGGTCGACAACGTGGTCGACGCGCTGGCCAGGCTTGCGACGGTGGTCGTCGATCGGCTGATCGACGGGGGCCTCACCGTGGTGGGCCTCACCGGCTCCTCCGGGAAGACCAGCACCAAGGACCTGCTCGCCGCCGTGCTCGCCGAGGCCGGTCCGACTGTCGCCACCGTCGGGTCGCTGAACAACGAGATCGGGGTGCCGCTGACGGCGTTGCGCGCCGACACGACGACCCGGCATCTGGTCGTGGAGATGGGTGCGCGTGGCGCGGGGCACATCGCTGCACTGTGCGCGGTGACACCACCGCGGATCGGGGCGGTCCTGAACGTGGGCACGGCCCACATCGGGGAGTTCGGCGGGCGCGACGCGACGGCTCGGGCCAAGGCCGAGCTGGTGGCGGCCCTGCCGGGGGCCGCGGACGGCGGCGTCGCCGTCCTCAACGACGACGACCCGCTGGTGGCCGCGATGGCCACGGCGACACCGGCGCGAGTCGTGCGCACCGGCACCGGTGCGGGTGCCGAGGTACGGGCCGCCGACATCACCCTCGACGACCGGGGTCGGGCGTCGTACCTGTTGCACACCCCGGCGTCGGCCCCGGTGCGGGTGAGGCTCGCCGTGAGCGGCGCGCACCAGGTGCCGAACTCGCTCGCCGCGGTCGCGGTGGCGCTGGAGTGCGGCCTGACGGCGGACCGAGCAGCCGCGGTGCTCGGCCAGGTCCACAACCTGAGCCGTTGGCGGATGGAGGTCAGCGACCGCTCCGACGGGCTGACCGTGGTCAACGACGCGTACAACGCGAACCCCGAGTCGGTGGCCGCCGCGCTGGCCGCGCTGGTGGCGATCGGGACCGGCCGGCGGACCTGGGCAGTCCTCGGTGAGATGCTCGAGCTCGGCGCGGCATCCCCCGCCGAGCACGCTCGGTTGGGCAGACTGGTCCGCAGCCTCGGGGTCGACCGGCTGGTCGTCGTGGGGGAGGGTGCTCGCGCGGTCCACGTGGGGGCGCTCGACCATGGGGCTGTCGACGGAGAGGACGCAGTGCTCGTGTCCGACGTGGCTGCGGCGATCGCGCTGCTCAGCGCGCAGCTGGGCGGGGACGACGTCGTGCTCGTCAAGGCCTCGCGAAGCATCGGCCTCGAGCGGGTCGCCGAGGGGCTGCTCCGGTGAGACAGGTCCTGCTCGCCGCGTCCATCGGCCTGATCATCACGCTGTTCGGCACGCCGGTGGCGATCCGGGTGCTCATGCGCCAGGGCTACGGGCAGCTGATCCGCGACGACGGCCCGACCTCGCACCACACCAAGCGCGGCACGCCCACCATGGGCGGCGCCGTCATCATCCTCGGGACGCTGGTCGCCTACTTCGGCTCGCACCTGATCACGCTCAGCGACACGACCATCTCCGGGTTGCTGGTGCTGTTCCTGATGGCCGGGCTCGGGCTGGTCGGCTTCCTCGACGACTACATCAAGGTCGCCAAGCAGCGCAGCCTGGGACTGCGGGCCTGGGCCAAGCTCGGCGGACAGATGGTCGTGGCGGTGACCTTCGCGGTGCTGGCGATCAACTTCCCCGACCCGGCCGGCTACACCCCGGCCTCTACAGAGGTGTCCTTCATCCGCGACACCGGGCTCGCGCTGGGGGCCGTGGTGTTCGTCGTCTGGGCCTACCTCATGATCGCGGGTACCTCGAACGGCGTGAACCTCACCGATGGCCTGGACGGGCTGGCAACCGGGACGTCGGTCATGGTCTTCGGGTCCTACATCCTCGTGGGCATCTGGCAGTTCGGGCAGAACTGCGCGGACCCGACGGTGCTGACCAACAAGTGCTACGAGGTGCGGGACCCGCTCGACCTCGCCGTCGTGGCCGCGGCGGTGATGGGTGCCTGCTTCGGCTTCCTGTGGTGGAACGCGTCCCCGGCCAAGATCTTCATGGGCGACACCGGATCGCTGGGTCTCGGCGGCGCGCTCGCCGGGCTGGCGATCACCAGCCGCACCGAGCTGCTGCTGGTGCTCATCGGCGGGCTGTTCGTGCTGATCTCGCTGTCGGTCATCGTGCAGGTCGGGTTCTTCAAGCTGACCCGCCGACGGGTATTCCGGATGGCGCCGTTGCAGCACCACTTCGAGCTGGTCGGCTGGGGCGAGGTCACGATCGTCATCCGGTTCTGGATCATCGCCGGGCTGCTGGTCGCGCTCGGGCTGGGAGTCTTCTACGCCGAGTGGGTCACCGGGGTATGAGCCGGTTCGCCCAGTCGCCCCCGGACTTCGGCGGGGCGCGGGTATGCGTCACAGGCATCGGTCTGGCCGGCGCCTCTGCTGCGCGAGCCCTCGCGGATCGCGGTGCATCGGTGGTGGTCCTCGATGCACGCGACGGACCGGGGCAGCAGGCCACAGCGGCCGCGCTCGCCGAGGCGGGAGTCGAGGTGCGCCTCGGTGCGGGGGACGAGCTGCCCGACGGGGTCGACCTCGTCGTCACCTCGCCCGGATGGCGTCCGGACCAGCCCGTCCTGGTGGCCGCAGCCACGGCAGGGATTTCGGTATGGGGTGACGTCGAGCTGGCCTACCGGCTGCGACCGGCGGGCCAGGAGTGGCTCGGTGTCACCGGCACCAACGGAAAGACCACGACCGTGCAGATGCTCGAGTCGATCCTGCGCGCGGCCGGTCACCGAGCGGTTGCCTGCGGCAACGTGGGCCTGCCCGTGCTGGACGCCGTCGTCGACCCCCAGCCGTACGACGTGCTCGCCGTCGAGGTCTCCAGCTTCCAGCTGCACTGGGCCAGCACCGTGGAGTTCCAGTCCGCGGCCGTGCTGAACATCGCCGCGGACCACATCGACTGGCACGGGTCGTTCGACGCCTACGCGGAGGCGAAGGCCTCCATCTGGCGGGGCGACTGGTACTGCATCTACAACGCGGACGACCCCCTGGTGTCCCGGCTGGTGGCCGGTCACGACGACCGGCAGGACTTCACCCTCGGGCCATTGGACGGACACTGCTTCGGTCTCGTCGGCGACGCGATCGTGGACCGGTGTTTCGGCGCCTCCTGGCCCGAGCAGATCAACGACGAGCTCGGCGGCCTTGAGCTCGCCCGGCGCTCAGACGTCAACCCGCCGGCCCCACACAACATCGCCAACGCCCTGGCGGCTGCCGCTCTGGCCCGGGCGCTCGAGTGCGGCACCGGCGGCCGCTTCCGGGTGCCCGCGTCGGCGGTCCGCGACGGGCTGCGGGCGTTCACTCCCGGCGGCCACCGCATCGCGGTGGTGGGCGAGATCGGGGGAGTGACCTACGTCGATGACTCCAAGGCGACCAACCCGCACGCCGCCGCCGCGTCCATCGGCGCCTTCGACCACGTCGTCTGGGTGGCCGGCGGGCTCGCCAAGGGCGCCCGCTTCGAGGACCTGGTGGCAGGAGTCACCGATCGCCTGCGCGCGGTCGTCCTGATCGGCCAGGACCGGGCGCTGGTCGCTGATGCTCTCGCGCGACACGCGCCCGAGATCCCCGTCGTCGAGGTCGAGCGCACCGACACTGGTGCGATGGACGACGTCGTGCGCGCCGCCGCCGGTCTTGCCGTGCCCGGCGACACCGTGCTGCTCGCGCCGGCCTGCGCGTCGATGGACATGTTCACCGACTACGCGGCCCGTGGCGACGCCTTCGCCGCCGCTGCGGGGCGACTCGGCCCGTGACCGCTGTCACCGAGGACCCGGTACGCCGGGGGACGACATCGACGACGTCCAAGTCATCGACGACACCGGCGTCCCCGCCGTCCGGGGACGCCGGGGACGCCGGTGGTGTCGGCGCACTCGTGCACAAGGCCGCCACGCCCTACTACGTACTCCTCGGGGCGAGCCTGCTGCTGCTCGTCCTGGGCGTGGTCATGGTGTTCTCCGCCTCCAGCGTCACGGCGTTCGCATTCCAGGGCTCGTCGCTGGCGATCGTCACCAAGCAGGGCATGTGGGTGCTGATCGGCCTTCCGCTGATGTGGTTCGCCTCGCGGCTGCCGGTCCGGGCCTGGCGGCTGCTCGCCTACCTCGCCCTCGCTGCGTCGCTGGCTCTGCTGGTGCTGGTCGCAGTGGCCGGCACCGAGGTCAACGGCAACCGCAACTGGCTCGACTTCGGCGGGCCGTTCCGCATCCAGCCCT
Source organism: Actinomycetes bacterium (assembly GCA_038246575.1). Lineage (GTDB taxonomy): Bacteria > Actinomycetota > Actinomycetes > JACCUZ01 > JACCUZ01 > JACCUZ01. The sequence continues at coordinate 22,168 of JBBRVU010000031.1, forward strand.
CCGAGCTGGCCAAGCTCTCGCTGATCCTGTGGGCCTCGGACCTGCTGGCGCGCAAGGAGCGGCTGCTGTCCCAGTGGAAGCACCTGCTGGTGCCGCTCCTCCCGGTCGGCGGGGCCGTGCTCGGGCTGGTGCTCGCCGGTGGCGACCTCGGGACGGCCGTCATCATCGCCGCGATCCTGGCCGCCCTGCTCTATGTCGCCGGTGCGCCGGCTCGGCTGTTCGTCATCGGCTCGATCCCGGTCGTCCTGCTCGTAGCGTGGATGGTGAACACCCACTCGTACCGGATGTCTCGCATCACCGACTGGCTGCACCCCGAGCAGGCGGACCCGCTCGGCAGCGGGCTGCAGGCTCTGCACGGCAAGTTCGCCCTCGCGTCCGGCGGCTGGTGGGGTGTGGGGCTGGGCGGCTCGAAGGAGAAGTGGGGCGCGCTGCCCGAGGCGCACACCGACTTCATCTTCGCGATCATCGGCGAGGAGCTCGGGCTGATCGGCACGATCGTCGTGCTGTGCCTCATCGGTGCGTTGGGGTGGGCCGGACTGAAGGTCGCCATCGACACGACCGACCCGTTCGTGCGGCTGGCCGCGGGTGGCGTCACCACGTGGATCCTGGTCCAGGCGCTGATCAACATCGGGGCGGTGCTCGGGCTGCTGCCGATCATGGGCGTCCCGCTGCCGCTGGTGTCCTACGGCGGTTCCGCGCTCGTCCCGACGATGCTGGGCGTCGGGATGCTGCTGTCCTTCGCACGCCGAACCAGACACGGCGACACGCCCCGGAGCCGGGCCCGAGAGGCGGCGCGCTAGTCGTGCACGCCGTCATCGCCGGGGGAGGGTCCGCCGGCCACATCGAGCCTGCCCTCGCCTTCGCCGACGCGCTGCTGCGCCGCGACCCGAGCGCGACGGTCACCGCGCTGGGGACCGAGCGAGGACTCGACACCCGGCTGATCCCGGCCCGCGGTTACGACCTCGTGCTCATCCCGCCCGTGCCCGTGCCCCGCCGGCCGGGCCTCGATCTGCTGCGCGTGCCGGGTCGGCTACGCCGAGCGGTGGCCGCGGTCGCGACGGTGCTGCGCGAACGTCGCGCCGACGTGGTCGTCGGCTTCGGTGGATACGTGTCCGCGCCCGCCTACCTCGCGGCCCGACAGGTCGGTGTCCCGATCGTGGTGCACGAGGCCAACCCGCGGCCGGGCTGGGCGAACCGGCTGGGCGCGCGCCTCACGCCGTACGTCGCCTCGACCTTCCCGGGGACGCCGATCCGGCACGGCCGGGTCCTCGGGCTGCCCGTGCGGCGCAGCATCTCCACCCTCGACCGGCCGGCGGTCCGGGCGGAGGCACGTGCCCACTTCGGGCTGGACGCGGACCGCCCCACGCTGCTGGTGTTCGGCGGGTCGCAGGGTGCCCGGCGGCTCAACGAGGCGGTCTCGGGTGCGGCAGCTGCGCTGCGTGCGGCCGGCGTGCAGGTGCTGCATGCGACCGGGCCGGCGCAGTCGGGGACTGCGCTGCCGGTGCCGGATGCGCAAGCGGGCGAGCCGCCGTACGTCACGGTCGACTACCTCGAGCGGATGGACCTCGCCTACGCCGCCGCCGACCTCGCATTGTGCCGGGCGGGGGCGAACACCGTCGTCGAGCTCACGGCGCTCGGCATCCCGGGTGCCTACGTCCCGTTGCCGATCGGCAACGGCGAGCAGGCCCTCATCGCCGGTCCGGTGGTCGAGGCAGGCGGCGGCCTGATGGTCGCCGATGAGCTTTGCACGCCGGAGTGGGTGGCCACGACGCTGGCTCCGCTGGTCACCGATCCCGAGCGACTGGCCGCGATGGGACGCGCCGCCGCACAGTCGGGGCGGGGCGATGCGGACGAGCGGTTGGTCGATCTGGCCCTGGAGGCCGTGGCCGCCGCAGGACCGGCGCGAGGGAGGCAGCCATGACCGAAGCGGTCGTGGCGGAGCCGGTGCCCGCAGAGTCCCTGGGCCGGGTGCACTTCGTCGGCATCGGTGGCGCCGGGATGTCGGGCATCGCGCGCATCATGCTCGCGCGCGGGTTGCCCGTGTCGGGCAGTGACGCAAAGGACTCAGTGACGATCACCGCGCTGCGCGCGTTCGGTGCCACCGTGCAGGTGGGCCACGACGCGGCGCTGGTCGCGGGCGCGGACACCGTGGTGGTGTCCACCGCGATCCGCACCAGCAATCCGGAGCTGGTCGAGGCGCGACGGCTCGGACTGCGGGTGATCCACCGCGCCGGCGCGCTCGCGTCGGTGATGGTGGGGCGGCGGGCGGTGGCCGTGGGCGGCACCCACGGGAAGACCACGACGACGTCCCTGCTCACCGTCGCGCTGCAGCACTGTGGCGCGGACCCGTCCTTCGCCATCGGCGGCAACCTCAACGAGTCGGGGTCCAACGCCCACAACGGATCCGGTGACGTGTTCATCGCCGAGGCCGACGAGAGCGATGGTTCGTTCCTGCAGTACTCGCCGCACGTGTCGGTCGTGACCAACGTGGAGCCCGATCACCTGGACCACTACGGGACACCCGAGGCGGTGACGGCGGCCTTCGAGGCATTCGCCGACCGGGTGCAGCCCGGCGGGTTCCTCGTGACATGTGCGGACGACCCCGGAGCGGCGCTGCTCGCGACGAACGCACGGGCGCGGGGCATCGACGTACGGACGTACGGCGAGGCGCCGGGCGCCGATCTGCGACTCGTCGACCTGCGGACGAAGGGACTCGGCAGCTCGTTCGAGCCGGTTGCACGCGGGCGGCGGCTGGGCCGCGTGGACCTGCGGCTGCCCGGTCGGCACAACGCCTACAACGCGGCCGCAGCACTTTCTGTCGGCATCGGGCTCGGGTTCCCCGACGACCGGTTCCGGGAGGGACTGGCGAGCTTCACCGGGACGCGGCGGCGGTTCGAGCTCAAGGGTGCGGTGGACGGCGTCCGGGTCTTCGACAGCTACGCCCACCACCCCACCGAGCTCACCGCGGACCTGGTGGCGGCGCGCGACGTCGTCGACGGCGGGCGCATCGTCGTCGTCTTCCAGCCCCACCTGTACAGCCGCACGAAGCTGTTCGCCGAGGAGTTCGGCCGGGCCCTCGGGCTCGCCGACGACGTCGTCGTGATGGACGTCTACGCCGCCCGCGAGGACCCGGTGCCCGGCGTCACCGGTGCGCTCGTCGCGGCCGCCGTGCCGTTGCCGGCCGAGCATGTCGTCTTCGAGCCGTCGTGGTCGGCGGTCGCAGGACATCTCGCGTCGCGGGCCAGGCCCGGCGACGTGGTGCTCACCTGTGGTGCCGGCGACGTGACCCTGATCGGGCCGGAGGTCCTCGACCGACTGGCAGAGGAGCCAGAGCGACCCGACCACGATCCTGGTTCCGTGGCCGCCCGGTGAGCACGTCCACCAGCCTGCAGGAGCGCGCCGTCGAGCGGGCCGTCGAGCGCTCCCGAGCTCGATGGCGGTGGCGGTTGCGCATCGTCCTGGTCCTGCTCCTGCTGCTCGGCCTGGCAGCAGGAGCGGGCTGGCTGCTGCTCGGATCAGGTGCCTTCGCCGTCAAGGGGGTGCAGGTCACCGGGGTCGATCGGCTCACCGCCTCGGAGGTCACCGCTCGGGCCGACATCCCCCAAGGCGAGCCGCTCGCAACGCTCGACACCGCCGCCGTGCAACGTCGGGTCGCCATGCTCGCTCCCGTACGCCGGGTGCAGGTGATCCGCAGCTGGCCGGGCACGGTGCTGATCCAGGTGACGGAGCGCACCGCTTCGGCGGTCCGGGCCAGAGGCTCGTCGTGGGAGCTGGTCGACCGGACCGGAGTGCCGTTCGCGACCGTCGAGCGCCGGCCGAAGCGACTGCCGCTGATCAGTGCTCCCGTCGACCAGGGCCCCGCCGCGCTGAAGGTGGCGCTCGACGTGCTCGAGGGGCTGCCCGTGGCCGTGCGCGACCAGGTGCGTCAGGTCCGGGCCGCCGACGCGGAGCACGTGTCGATCAAGTTGACCCGGGGGCGTTCGGTGAACTGGGGCGGTCCGGAACGCAGCGAGCGCAAGTCCGCAGTCCTCACGGCGCTGCTCACCCGCAAGGCTCGGGTCTACGACGTCAGCGCGCCCGACATCCCGACCACCCGCCGCTAGCCGCGCCCCGCCGCCGGTCGTCGCGCGCGGAATGACGTGATCGGAGCAAGTCCGCGCCAGGTGGGGGCTCCCATCCACTCCGATGATGCCGATTGCGACGCATGGGGTGGTCGGGTGCGTACGCGTCGATGATGCCGATTGCGATCCGACAAGTGGTTGCGGGGCGATCGGCGGGTCCGGGGCGGCGACTGAGGACCGTCGTGTCCCGAATGACGTGATCGGAGTGATTCCGCACCGGGTCGTGGCGCCCGTCGACTCCGATCATGAAGATTGCCGACAGCAAATGCGCCGCGGTGGCGGGAGCTCAGTTCCCCTGGACGGCCAAGTCCGTTCGCCCGATCCGAGGCGTTGACCGGCCTCGACCGCCGGATCGGGTGCGCGAGAAATCCCGTGCGGCGTGTCGGGGCGTCGGTCGTTGAGTCGGCCCCGTCCGGTACCTACCTTCCTTCCAACCTCGTAGTTGACATAACTATAAGGCTCAACTTGAGGGTGAGGGTTCCGGGCAAGCCGGGTCCCCGAGCCAGATGGAGAGGCACCGACGTGGCAGCACCGCAGAACTACCTCGCGGTCATCAAGGTCGTCGGCATCGGCGGCGGCGGTGTGAACGCGGTCAACCGGATGATCGAGGTCGGGCTCAAGGGCGTCGAGTTCATCGCGATCAACACCGATGCACAGGCCCTGCTGATGTCCGACGCGGACGTCAAGCTCGACGTCGGCCGAGAGCTCACCCGTGGACTCGGGGCCGGCGCCAACCCGGAGGTCGGCCGGAAGGCCGCCGAGGACCACTCCGAGGAGATCGAGGAGGTCCTCAGGGGAGCCGACATGGTCTTCGTCACCGCAGGCGAGGGTGGCGGAACCGGCACCGGCGGCGCTCCCATCGTTGCCAAGATCGCCCGGTCGCTCGGGGCGCTGACCATCGGTGTCGTCACCCGGCCGTTCGGCTTCGAGGGTCGCCGCCGCGCCGTCTCCGCCGAGACCGGCATCGACGAGCTGCGCGACGAGGTCGACACGCTCATCGTGATCCCCAACGACCGGCTGCTGTCGATCTCGGACCGCAACATCTCCATGCTTGACGCCTTCAAGTCGGCCGACCAGGTGCTGCTCCAGGGTGTGTCCGGCATCACCGACCTGATCACCACCCCGGGCCTGATCAACCTGGACTTCGCCGACGTGAAGTCGGTGATGTCCGGTGCGGGCTCGGCCCTGATGGGCATCGGGTCCTCGCGCGGTGACAACCGCGCGGTCGAGGCTGCCGAGAGCGCGATCTCCTCGCCGCTGCTCGAGGCGTCCATCGACGGTGCGCACGGCGTGCTGCTCTCGATCTCCGGCGGGTCCGACCTCGGGCTCTTCGAGATCAACGAGGCGGCCCAGCTGGTCGCTGAGGCCGCGCACGCGGAGGCCAACATCATCTTCGGTGCCGTCATCGACGACGCCCTCGGCGACGAGGTCCGCGTCACGGTCATCGCCGCCGGGTTCGACGGAGGCTCGCCACGACGAGCCGTCCCTGTGCCGGCGCGGCGGTCCGACCAGACCGAGGCGACCGAGCCGACCGGACGGTCGGACCAGCGTGCCGACCGGTCCGAGCACGGCGGCGGTGGCGACCGGGACAGCGACAACGACAGCCGTCCCGACCGCAACGCGGAGCCCGCGTACGCCGGAAGTCGGGCCCGTGAGGAGTCCTCGATCGAGCTGCCCCGCGAACCGGCCCCTGCCTCGCGTCCGAGCCGCACCATCGTCTTCGACGACGCCGACGACCTCGACATCCCGGAGTTCCTCCGGTAGCAGCGGGGAGTCCAGCGGCAGGGAACCGCGTCGGCTCGTAGGCTCGCCACCGTGCTGGTGCGGACCGGAGTCGTCGCGGGCGCCCGCTACGCGTTCACCGACCGGCTCGGGGGCGTCAGCCGCACGCCGTACGACGGGCTGAACCTGGGCGGCCACGTCGGCGATGACCCGGCTGCAGTCGCGGAGAACCGACGGCGGCTCGCGACCAGCCTCGACCTGGAGCCGGGACGGCTCGTCGGGATGTCCCAGGTGCACGGGTGCGAGGTCGCGACCGTGAATGACGCGCAGCGTCCCGGTGATCCGCTGCCCCCGGCGGACGCGCTGGTGACCGCCACGGCGGGGCTCGGTCTGGTCGTGCTCGTCGCGGACTGCGTTCCCGTCCTGTTGTCCTCCGGCCCCGGACAGGTCAGCGCGGCCA
>JBBRVU010000032.1:0-28336 GCA_038246575.1 Actinomycetes bacterium
CCAAGCTCGTGTCCGACGGCCACCGCGGCCTGATCTGGACCCTGCCCAGCGGCCACACCCACCACCGACCCGCCCAACCCCTGCTCGACCACCCCGCCCTCACCGGCCGACCACCACCGCCACCAGCAGCCACGCCACCAGCAGCCACGCCACCAGACCCCGACCCACCGCCGTTCTAGGAGCGCGCTCGTACGACGAGCGCAGCGACGCACGTCATGCTCAGGAGCGGGGTCGCCGATGACCGGATCGACGAATGGCAGTCAGCTCAGGCGCTGGATGATCATCGCCATGCCCTGGCCGCCGCCGACGCACATGGTGACGAGGCCCAGCTCGGCGTCGCGGGACTGCAGGCCGTTGAGCAGGGTCGTCGTGATGCGCGCGCCGGTCGACCCGAACGGGTGGCCCAGTGCGATCGCGCCGCCGTGGACGTTGAGCTTGTCGATGTCGACGCCCAGCTCCCGGTAGGACGGGATGACCTGGGCGGCGAACGCCTCGTTGATCTCCACGAGGTCGATGTCGTCGATCGTGAGACCAGCGAGGGCCAGCGCCCGGCGGGACGCCTCGACCGGGCCGAGCCCCATGATCTCCGGAGACAGGCCGGACACCCCGGTGGCGACGATGCGGGCCAGCGGTGTGACACCGAGCTCGGCAGCGCGGGAGTCCGACAGGACCACGACAGCGGCGGCTCCGTCGTTGAGCGGGCAGCAGTTGCCGGCCGTCACCGTGCCGTCCTCGCGAAAGACCGTCTTGAGCCCGGACACGCCCTCAAGGGTGACTCCCGGTCGCGGGCCGTCGTCGCGACTCACGACAATGCCGTCCGGAGTCGTGACCGGAGTGATCTCGCGCTCGAAGAAGCCGTTCGCGATCGCCTTCTCGGCGAGGTTCTGCGAGCGGACGCCGAACTCGTCCTGCTGGGCGCGGCTGATGCCCATCGACGTGGCGAGGTTCTCGGCCGTCTGCCCCATCGAGATGTAGACGTCAGGAAGAGCGCCGTCCTCGCGCGGGTCGTGCCAGGTCGCGTTGGTCTCGGCGGTCTTCGCCGTGCGTGCGCGAGCTTTCTCGAAGTCGGGGTTGTGGTACTCCTCGCCGCCGCCGCCGGCCCCGGCGAACTTGGGGTAGCGGGACACGCACTCCACGCCGGCCGAGACGAACGCGTTGCCCTCGCCGGCCTTGATGGCGTGAAAGGCCATCCGCGACGTCTGCACCGACGAGGCGCAGAAGCGGTTGACGGTGGTGCCGGGCAGACCGTCGAGACCGAGGTGTACGGCGACCCGCCGGGCCACGTTCACGCCCTGCTCCCCGTCCGGCTCGGCGCAGCCGAGCATGAGGTCGTCCAGGGTCGCCGGGTCCAGCCCCGGCACCTTGTCCAGCGCCGACCTGATCACCGTGGCCGCCAGGTCGTCCGGGCGGACGTCCTTCAGCGAGCCCTTGAAGGCCCGCCCGATGGGAGTACGGGCGGTGGCGACGATGACGGCGTCTGACACGGGAGCTCCTCGGAGGGCTGGCGCGGTGGCTCGCACCGCGCGGTTACCGGTCGGTAACAACTGCCCTCAACGCTACTCCAGCGAGGAGCCCGCCGCCGCCTCGCCCTCCGCTGCTGCCTTGCCCGTATCAGGCTCGCCGGCCACCGGCTCCTTTCGAGGGCCGGGCCGGTGGCGCAGCAGCGCCCAGCGGCCGCGCGGCCCGCGGTCCCGGCCGCCGACCTGGGCGCCCGCGACCTCGGTGCCGGGTGCCTCGACGGCCTCTGCGGCGGCCAACGCGATCGGTCGGACACCCTCGCCGCGGGACAGGTCGGGCTGCTCCTCGTGCTCGTCCCCGAACCAGACGTCCAGCGATGCGCACACGGTGGGCAGCAGGGCGGCCGCGGCGCTGGCGTAGCCGGCAACGGACGGGTGGAACCGGTCCGGTCCGAACATCTCCGACGGTGAGGCGGCGAACTCGGGGCCGAGGATGTCACCGAGGGACACGGTTCGCCCGCCGGCCTCGACGACGACGATCGTCTGGGCGGCCGCGAGCTCGCGGCTGGCGCGGCGGGCAATCCAACGCAGGGGCTGGGGGACCGGCTCGACCGTCCCCAGATCGGGGCAGGTGCCGACCACGACCTCGGCGCCCATCTCGTGCAGCCGACGTACGACGTGGTCGAGGTGACGGACCGCCGCCGACGGCTTGACCCGGTGGGTCACGTCGTTGGCCCCAATCATGATCACCGCCACATCCGGTGCCGCGGCTTCCACGTCGTCGACCTGGCGGGGCAGGTCGCTGCTCTGCGCGCCGACCGTGGCGACGCATGTCAGCCGCACCACCCGGCCGGCGCTCTCCGAGAGGCCGGCGGCGAGCATGGCACCCGGGGCCTGACTGGTGCGATCGACTCCCAGCCCGGTCGCGCTCGAGTCGCCCAGCAGCACGAGCGACAGCGGCTCGCCGCCGTGGTGCGCGCCGTAGACCCCGTCTACGTCGGGCGGCGTGCCCGACGGTTCGCCGATCGCCCGCCGAGCCAGCGCCGCCTCGGCGCGGAGCAGTCCGAGTGCGCCGGCCGTGAGCAGCCCAAGGCCGCCGCCGCCGTAGGCCGCCGCCATCGCGATGCGCCGGGCAACCCGTGCGCTGGTCACCGCACGCCCTTTCGTGCCAGGAAGCCGCGGACGGCCTCTCGTGCGCCCTCCCGGATCTCCGGTCCGTGGGTGAAGGCGGCGAGGTCGTAGTCGAGGTCACCCAGCACGGAGGCTGTCCGCCGGTTCAACGCCGAGTCCGTGCAGAACATTGCGATCGACCAGGTCATCCGGCCCGTCATGTTGAAGATCGAGTCACCGGTGATCAGCAGCCTGCTGGGCTCATGCACGAGGGCCACATGACCGGGCGTGTGGCCTGGCGTGTGGACGACGCGCAGCCCGCCGGCGATGTCCAGGAGCTGGCCGTCTGTCAGCTCCTCCTCGACCGGGGTGGGCGCGCCGCCCTGGTTGCGACGGAGTAGCCGACCGCCCATCGTCGAACGGTCCAGCTCCGGCCCCTTGCCCTCACGGACGTACGCCGCGTCCAGCTCGTGCGCGGCGACCGCTGCTCCCGTTGCTCCCCGCAGCGACGCCAGACCGCCAACGTGGTCCGGATGGGCATGGGTGACGAGGATGCGTGTGACGTCCGAGGGCCGGACGCCGATGTGGGCCAGGCCGGCCAGGACCGTCCGGGTGGCCCGCTTCAGCCCGGCATCGACGAGGGTCACCTGGCCGTCGTCGTCGACCAGGACGAAGGTGTTGATCAGGTCCCGAGGAGCAGTTGGCACCCGCCAGACTCCCGGCGCGAGCGCGACGGCGGGAGCGCTGGCCACGCCGTCGAACCTAGCGGACCGCGATCTTGCCGCCGGTCACCCGGAGGGGCTATGACACTGCGCCTCTAGGGTGGCGCCATGCAGTTCTACGAGTCCATGGTCGACCTTGTCGGCAACACCCCGCTGGTCCGGCTCTCCTCGGTCGGCAAGGACGTTTCCGCGACCGTGCTGGCCAAGGTGGAGTACCTCAACCCCGGCGGCTCGGTGAAGGACCGCATCGCGATCCGGATGATCGAGGCGGCCGAGGAGTCCGGTGAGCTGCGCCCCGGCGGGACGATCGTCGAGCCGACGTCCGGCAACACCGGCGTCGGGCTGGCCATGGTCGCCCAGCGCCGCGGCTACTCCTGCGTCTTCGTCCTTCCGGACAAGGTGTCCGTCGACAAGATCAACGTCTTGCGGGCGTACGGCGCGCGCGTCGAGGTCTGCCCGACGGCCGTTGCTCCTGAGGACCCCCGCTCGTACTACTCGGTCAGCGACCGGCTGGTGGCCGAGATCGACGGGGCGTGGAAGCCCGACCAGTACTCCAACCCGAACAACGCACGGTCGCACTACGAGACGACAGGCCCGGAGATCTGGGCCCAGACCGAGGGCCGCATCACCCACTTCGTCACCGGTGTCGGCACCGGCGGCACGATCAGCGGCACCGGCCGCTTCCTCAAGGAGGCCAGCGACGGCCGGGTCCAGATCCTCGGCGCCGACCCCGAGGGGTCGGTGTACTCCGGCGGCACCGGTCGGCCGTACCTCGTCGAAGGCGTCGGCGAGGACTTCTGGCCGGACGCCTACGACCGGTCCATCGCCGACGGGATCATCGCCGTCTCCGACCGCGACTCGTTCCTCATGACCCGACGACTGGCGCGCGAGGAGGGCCTGCTCGTCGGCGGCTCCTGCGGCATGGCCGTGGTTGCGGCGCTGCGGGCCGCCGAGGACCTGTCGAAAGACGATGTCGTGGTCGTGCTGCTCCCCGACGGTGGCCGCGGCTACCTCGGAAAGATCTTCAGCGACGACTGGATGCAGCGCTACGGGTTCGTCGAGGACCCCAGCATCTCGGGAACGGTCGGCGAGGTGCTCTCGCGCAAGACCGAGGAGTTCCCGGCTCTGGTGCACGTCCACCCGACCGAAACGGTGCGCGACGCGATCGACATCCTCCGTGAGTACGCCGTCTCGCAGATGCCGGTGGTCAAGGCAGAGCCGCCACTCACGGCCGGTGAGGTTGTCGGCTCGGTCGCGGAGAAGGACCTGCTCGACCTGCTCTTCAGCGGTCACGCTCACCTGGCCGATCCGCTGGAGCGCCACATGTCGCCTCCGCTGCCGATCGTCGGCGCGGGCGAGCCCGTCGCGGTGGCGACGGCCGCGCTGGAGAAGTCCGACGCGCTGCTCGTCCATGACGACGGCAAGCCGGCCGGGGTCCTCACCAGGCAGGACCTGCTGGGGTTCCTGGCCGCAGGGTAGAGACGGGCTCGTGGCGGTCGAGACGATTGGACGCCGAGTCCGTGGGGAGTACGACGTCAGACCGGGCCGGGCATGCTGGACCGGAGCACCAACAGCGGCACGAGAGAGAGGACCAGGCATGGCACTCGATGACGACATGACCACGACCCCCGACGAGCACGGCCCCGCAGACGGCGGAGCCGGCAGCGGTTCCGACGGCGGTGCTGACGGCGGTGCTGATGGCGGCGCTGACGGCGGTGCCGGTAGCGGCTCCGACGGTGGCGCTGACGGTGGTGCCGGTAGTGGCTCTGACGGTGGCGCCGATGGTGGCGCTGACGGTGGCGCCGATGGCGGCTCCGACGGCACGGCCTGAGACCGGTCGCTGACCGAGGACACCCACTGAGCACGACGGGTACGACGCGCGGGGCGGGCGGAGAGCAATCTCGGCCCGCCCTGCGACGCTGTGTTGCCGGCGATCTCGACGAGTTCGCGGCCGTCGTCTGGTCGCGGGCGCCGAGGCTCTCGGCCCGCGAGGGGCTGGCGGAGTCGCAGGCGCAGGCGCCGGGGAGCGATGCCGGGTTCAACGACCTGCTGTCGCTCGACGCGGTCGACGAGCTGCTGTCCCGGCGCGGGTTGCGCGCTCCCTTCATCCGCATCGCCCGCAACGGCACGGTGGTCCCGACCGGCCGCTACACCCGGGCCGGTGGGACCGGCGCCCAGGTGACCGACCAGGTGGCCGACGATCGCGTTCTCGACCTGTTCCTCGACGGTCACACGGTCGTCCTGCAGGGGCTGCACCGGCTGTGGCCACCACTGATCGACTTCGCGGGAGCGCTGACGTCCGACCTCGGCCATCCGGTGCAGGTCAACGCCTACATCACGCCCTCGCAGGCGCAGGGCTTCTCCGCGCACTACGACACCCACGACGTGTTCGTGTTGCAGGTGGCTGGCGAGAAGCGCTGGCAGGTCCACGAGCCGGTGCTGCGCGACCCGATGCCGGACCAGGTGTGGTCCGACCGCCGCGAACAGGTGCGGGAGCGGGCCCACGAGGCGCCGGTGATCGACACGGTGCTTCGCCCCGGCGACGCCCTCTACCTCCCGCGCGGTTACCTGCACTCGGCACAGGCGCTCGGCGGCGTCACCTGCCACCTCACGGTCGGGGTGCACCCGGTCACCCGGGCTGCCCTGGTCCAGTCGCTGGTGAGCCTGGTGGCCGACGACCCGGCACTGCGTACCTCCCTCGCCCTCGGGCTCGACCTCGCCGACCCACAGGCTCTGCGAGCGGACCTGGACGCGACCGTGGCGGCGTTGACGGCCAGGCTCGGCTCGGTGCCGGTCACTGACGTGGCGGACCGGCTGGCGTCTCGCCTGGTCGCCTCCAACCGGCCGGCGCCGATCGCACCGCTGGCCCAGGCAGCTGCGCTCGCCGAGCTGTCCGCGGACTCCGTGCTGGTCGTTCGCCCGCATCAGCGAACCGTCGTGCAGGTCGACGGCGACGAGGTGCGGCTGCGGCTCTTCGACCGGACCCTGAGCCTGCCGCTGACGACCCTCAAGGCCGTCCAGGCGCTGGTCGACGGCCATCCGCTGCGGGTGGCCGAGCTGCCCGGTCTCGACGCCGACGATGCGCTGTCGCTGGCTCGTCGGTTGGTCCGCGAGGCCGTGGTCGTGGTCGACTCCGACCTGTGACGACACCCGCCGACCAGCCACCACGATGCGCTGTGGCCTCGCTGCAGCGTGGCGACGTCATGGCCGGCACCGCCGCACCTGCGGCGGGATACCTGCTCGTCGAGCAGCCCGGCGGGTGGGGGCGACAGGCGCTCACCAGCTCGGGGCTGGACCCCGTCGTGGGCAGCGCCTTGTCGGCGCGGGCGATCAGCCGTGGTCTGCGCGCCCTGCTGATCCGGCGGCCCGGCCGCCACCCCCGTCCGGCCCGTCGGCGCTGGGCACTTGTCAGCTCGCGCCCCGGACGGGAGAAGACCTGGTGGGGACATTTCGACGCCGACGACGAGCTGCTGGAGCTGCCCTTGGACGGCACCACCGGGACCGCCTCGGACGAACCGTTCTACCTGGTGTGCGCGCACGGCCGGCACGACACGTGCTGCGCGGTCGAGGGCCGGCCGGTAGCCGCAGCACTGGACGCGCTGCGACCCGGCGCGGCCTGGGAGTGCTCGCACGTCGGCGGTGACCGGTTCGCAGCCAACGTGCTCGCGATGCCGCATGGCCTGTACTACGGGCAGGTGGGCGTCGACGACACGACGGGGCTCGTCGACGCACACGAAGGCGGCGACGTCGTCGAGCGGTTGTTGCGTGGCAGGTCGACCGCGTTGCCGGCTGCCCAGGCGGCCATGGCCCACGTACGTCGTGAGCTGGGGGAGTCGCGGATCGACGCCCTCGCTCCGGCGGGATCCATCCACCTCGGCCACGGGCGGTGGCAGGTGCGCCTGCGCCGGGGGACGCAGAGCTACATCGTCACCGTGCAGGCGTCGGCGGCTCCGGTCGCCGGCCTGCTCACCTGCCACGCCCGCAACGAGGCGCACCCGCCGGTCTTCGAGGTGACCGAGGTCTCCGAGGTCGGTTAGTCGGGCAGGACGGCTCGGGCGGGTTCCCCCTGGCCATGCGCGGCGGCGTCGTAGGTCACCTGGCAGAAGCCGTGGTTGCAGTAGCCGCCGGGGTTCTTGGCCAGGTAGCCCTGGTGGTAGTCCTCGGCGTAGTAGAACGGGCCCGCGTCGGCTGCCAGCCGGATCTCGGTCGAGATCTCGCCGTAGCCGGCCTCCTTCAGCGCCTGCTGGTAGCGGTCCTTGGACGCCTCGACCGCGGCCAGCTGCGAGTCGGTGGTCGGGTAGATCGCCGAGCGGTACTGCGTGCCGGTGTCGTTGCCCTGCCGGTTGGGCGTCGTCGGGTCGTGGTTCTCCCAGAACGCCTTGAGCAGCACGTCGATCTGCACCTGCGACGGGTCGTAGACGACCTGGACGGCCTCGGTGTGGCCGGTCTGGGCCGTGCAGGTCTCCTCGTAGGTCGGGTTGCGCGTGAAGCCGCCCTGGTAGCCGGCGGCCGTGGAGTGGACGCCCGGGACCGCCCAGAAGATGCGCTCCGCGCCCCAGAAGCAGCCCATCGCCACGGTGATGACCTCGTGGCCCTCCGGCCACGGCCCCTTCAGCGGGGTCCCGAGGACCACGTGGCGGTCGGCCACCCGGATCTCCTCGTCGCGCCCCGGCAGGGCCTCGTCGCCGGACACCATCGTCTTCTTCTTGCTGCCAAAGATCATGTGAATCCTCCCGACACTCCCAACCCGCTCCGAGCCCGAGGTGTTCCGCAACCTCGGGTGATAGGTCAGGAGCGCAGCAGCGGGCGGGTCAGGCAGGTCGGGCCGCCATCGCCCTTGTTGATCTCCGTGGCGGAGTAGGTGTGCACCTCGGCACCCGCCGCCTCGAGCGCTGCGCGGGTCCGCGGCGCGCTGTCGGCCATCACGGCGACCCCGGGGCGCACGGCCAGCACGTTGCAGCCCTGCTGCTCGAACTCGTCCGGGTCGCAGGCCACCGTGCGGTAGCCCCGCTCAGCGAGCATCTCGAGCAAGGGCACCGGAGCCAGCGGCTCGAACACGACGGCCAGGTCGGGGGCGACCGGCGACACGACGCTCATCAGGTGCATGACGTGAGCGGCCCCGAGGTGGTGCGGCAGGTCGGCCCGCTCGACGGTCACTCCCTCCGGGGCGAGCAGCTCGGCGAGCTGGGCGTGGGCTGCCGCGTTGGTGCGGTAGCCGCGGCCCACGGCGAGCGTCGACTCGTCCAGCCAGCACATGTCGCCGCCGTCGGCGGTCGCGTCGCCGGTCAGCCGACCGGTCACTGGCACCCCGGCCTTCTCCACCTCGGCGACCAGGAACGGCGGGTCCTCGCGGCGGGCCGGCTTGCGCATCGCAAGCTCGATGGCGCCGTTGCCGGTGACGAAGACCGGGTCGTAGGCGAAGCAGGCGTCGACCAGCCCGTCCGGCGCCTGGGCCAACGTCACCTCGACCTTCAGGCCGTCGAGCAGCTCGACGAACCCCTCGTGCTCGCGCAACAGCGCGGAGGTGTCGGGGATGCGCCACCCAGCGCCGGTGAAGTCGCCGGACGTGGTCGGCCGGACGACGAGCACGCGCCGCAGCTCGGCCGACATGGAGCGGACGCCGTACGCGCGATCGGTAGAGGTCATGTGCCGATAGTGCCAGTCGCCGCCTGGCGGGTGCGCAGGTCCTGCCATTCATCCGCGAGGAGGGCGTAGTCGAGCTCGTCGCACCACTCGCCCTTGACCCACTCGTTCTGCAGCAGGAGGGCCTCGCGCCGCATGCCGAGCCGCTCCATCACGGCGACCGAGGCTGTGTTGCGCGCGTCGCACTGCCCGATGATCCGGTGCAGCCCCATGTCCTCGAACCCGAGCCGCAGCATCTCGGCCCCGATCTCGGTGGCGAACCCGCGGCCCTGGAACGCCGGCTTGAGCATGAAACCGACCTCGCCGGTGCGGTGCTCCTCGCTGACGTACTGCAGTGCGCCGTCGCCGACCACCTCGCCGGTCTCGCGCAGCACCGCCACCGGAGTCAGGCCGTTGCCCTCCTCGACGAGATAGCGCCGGGCGATCTTGAGCTGGAGGTAGTCGCCGAGCTCCTCCTCGGTCATCGCGTCGGTGTAGAGGTAGCGCGTGACCCCGGCGTCGCCGTACATCACGCGCAGGTCGTCAAGATCTCTTGGCTCGTATGGGCGCAGCTCGAGGCGCTCGGTGCGCAGTGGGAACGCGGGCCTCAGCACGGCACCGAACCTAGCCGTTGCCACCGATCGGGCGGGCTCCCTTTACCCTCGGGCCATGGAGTTCGAGACGCTTGCCATCCACGCCGGCCAGGAGCCGGACGCCACCACCGGGGCGGTCGTTCCCCCGATCTACCAGGTGTCGACCTACAAGCAGGACGGCGTGGGTGGGCTGCGCGGTGGCTACGAGTACTCCCGCAGCGCGAACCCGACCCGGACTGCGCTCGAGGAGTGCCTCGCCGCGGTCGAGGGCGGCCGGCGGGGCCTGGCGTTCGCGTCCGGTCTCGCGGCGGAGGACACCCTGCTGCGGACCCTGTGCGCGCCCGGAGACCACGTGGTGATCCCCGGCGACGCGTACGGCGGCACGTACCGCCTCTTCGACCGGGTCCAGTCGAGGTGGGGCCTGGAGCACACCCCCGCCGGCGGCCCCGGCGTCGATGCGTTCCGCGCAGCGATCCAGCCCGGCCGCACGAAGGTGGTCTGGGTCGAGACCCCGACCAACCCGTTGCTCGGCATCGCCGACATCGCCGCCGTCGCGGAGATCACGCACGAGGCCGGTGCGGTGCTCGTCGTCGACAACACGTTCGCCTCGCCGTACCTGCAGCAGCCGCTGGCGCTGGGCGCCGACGCGGTCGTCCACTCGACGACGAAGTACATGGGAGGGCACTCGGACGTCGTCGGTGGCGCGCTGGTGCTCGCCGACGACGAGCTCGGCGAACGGGTGGCCTACCACCAGAACGCGATGGGGGCGGTGGCCGGACCGTTCGATGCGTGGCTGGTGCTGCGCGGGATCAAGACGTTGGGCGTCCGGATGGATCGGCACTGCGCCAACGCCGAGCGCGTCGTCGAGATGCTGACGTCACACCGCGCCGTGACCGCGGTGCACTACCCGGGGCTGCCCGACCACCCAGGTCACGAGATCGCCGCCAAGCAGATGAAGGCCTTCGGCGGCATGGTCTCCTTCCAGGTCGTCGGTGGTGAGGACGCCGCCATCGAGATCTGCAACCGGGCCAAGGTCTTCACCCTCGGCGAGTCGCTCGGTGGCGTCGAGTCCTTGATCGAGCACCCCGGACGGATGACGCACGCCTCGGTGGCCGGGTCGCCGCTGGAGGTTCCGGGCGACCTGGTGCGGCTCTCGGTCGGCATCGAGTCGGTGGACGATCTCGTCGAGGACCTGACCCAGGCCCTGGGGTGAGCCCGGCGGTCGGCGCGACCGTCGTCGTCTGCGCCGATTTCGGCTCGACGTTCACCAAGGCCGCCCTCATCGACCTCGAGACCGGTGCGCTGCTCGGCACGGCGACCCGGCCCACCACGATCGCCACCGACGTGATGGACGGGTTCGACGGGTGCCTTGCCGACCTCGGTGTCGGCGCGGAGGTCCCGACGCTCGCGTGCTCGAGCGCCGGGGGAGGCCTGCGGCTGGCCGTCGTCGGCTACGAGCGGGTGGTGACGGCGGAGGCCGGCTTCCGGGTCGGTCTCTCGGCCGGGGCCCGGGTGGAGCACGTCTCGGCGGGTGCGCTCACCGATGCCGGCGTCGACGCGCTGCTGGCGTCGCGGCCGGACGTGGTGCTGCTCGTCGGCGGCACCGACGGCGGCAACGCCGAGATCCTCACCCACAACGCAGGCGTCCTCGCGACGCACCGGCTCACGGTGCCGGTGGTGGTGGCGGGAAACGTGGACGCCCGGGACGAGGTCGCTGCTGTGCTGCACGCGGCCGGCACGCCGGTGCTGTGCACCGAGAACGTGCTGCCCGAGATCGGCCGGCTCGACCCACGCCCGGCCCGGGAGGCGATCCGGGAGGTGTTCATCCGCCACGTGATCGGCGGCAAGGGCTTGTCCTCGCGTGCCGACTTCCCGGCGATGGTGCGCGCGGCCACCCCGGACGCGGTTCTCGCCGGAGTCGAGCTGCTCGCGGACGGCGTGGCCGGGGTCGACGGCGCCGGGGATGTGCTCGTGGTGGACGTCGGCGGCGCGACGACGGATGTGTACTCGGTGGTCACCCCGCAGGGCGAGGACGCGGTGCTGCGCAAGGACGTCGTCGAAGTGCTGTGGCGAAGTCGCACCGTCGAGGGTGATCTCGGCATGCGGTGGAACGCGGTCGGCATCGTCGACGCGGCAGTCGCCGAGCGGCTGCTCGACCCGGACGAAGCCGACCGGTTGCGCGTCGACGCCGAGGTCCGGGCGGCCGACCCGGCGTTCCTTCCGGACGATGATGACGGGCGGCGCACCGATGCCCGGCTGGGTGAGCTGGCAGTGACCGTCGCGCTGCGCCGGCACGGTCGCGGCGGCAAGGACCTGCGCGAGGTCAGGGTCGTCGTCGGGTCGGGGGGGGTGCTGCGGCACGGTGCCGCCGACGTACGCGCGCAGGTGCTCGGACCCGCCACCGACGACCTCGCCGGAGGCTGGCCGTTGCCGGAGTCCCCACGGCTGCTCGTCGACGACCGGTACGTGCTCGCCGCCGCCGGACTGCTCGGAGCCGAGCACCCGGCAGCAGCCGATCAGCTGTTGCGGTCCTGCCTCGCCCCCCAACCCCCCCATGCCCCCCAGCCCCCCGAGCCCCCCGCAGCCCCCCGCAGCTTTCGTTGATCGGAGCCGGATCGCGGGATAGAGACCGCGCTCCGTCTCCGATCATGGAAAAACGGGGGATGCCGGGGGATGACGGGGTGGCCGTCGAGGGCGACGGTGGCAGTCAGCCGGTCGCAGGAGGCTCGACGGGGGCCTCGGCCGGCTCGCGATGCTGGGTCTCGGTGGACATGAGGGCGGCCACGAACCCGGCCGCAAGAACACCGGCCGTGACGCCGAACGCCGCGCCGAACGAGTAGGTGTCGGCCAGCGACCCGGCGACCAGCGGTCCGGCGACGGCACCGAGGTCCGCCGACATCTGGAACGCGGCGACCACGGTGCCGCCCTTGCCCCCGACGACGTCGCCGACCGCGGCGCTCGGTGCGACCGACATCAGCGCGCCGCCCAGACCGAACACGGCCATGGCAAGCACGTAGATGGTCAGCGAGCTGCCCAGCGCCAGTCCGCCCATCGAGGCTGCCGAGAGCGCCGCACCGGCGATCATGCCGGGCCGGCGACCGATCCGGTCCACGAGCGGTCCCACGACGTACAGGGCACCGGCCTGGGCCGCGGCCGACACGAAGAACCCGATGCCGATCCAGGTGCCCGACGCCCCGAGGCCCTCGACCACGAAGAGCGGGATCAACGAGCTACGTACGCCGAAAAGCGCCCATCCGTTGCCGAGGTTGCCGACGAGTGCGGCCCGGTAGCCCGAGCTGCGCAGAGCCTGCGGCAGCGTCGTCGTCGGCGCCGCGGCAGAGGCTGCGTCGCGATCGTGCAGAGACGCCTTGGCCAGGAAGAGCATCCCGATGCCACCGGCGACGGCGAGGGTCCCCGCATACACGAAGAACGGCGCGCGCAGCGAGATCTCGGTCAGCGGGCCACCGATGGCCGGGCCCGCGATCCCGCCGAGCAGGAAGCCGGACTGCCACATCCCGGTGGCCCGGCCGCGCTGGCCCGCGTCCACGACGCGCAGCAGCAGCGAGATGGCGGCGACGGTGAACATCGCCGAGCCGATGCCACCCACGCCGCGCAGCAGGATGAGCTGCGTGTAGTTCTGGGCGAGCCCGGCGAGGGCGCTGCTGACCGCCACGATGCCGATGCCGGTGGCCAGCACCAGCCGCTCCCCGACCCGGTTGACCAGGCGGCCGCTGCTGAGCGCCGACACGAGCCGCATGAAGGCAAAGGCGGAGATCACGGCGCCCGCTGCCGTCCGTCCCACCCCGAAGTCGCGGGCGAAGATCGGGATAGCCGGCGCGACCACGCCGAAACCCACCGCCACGGCGAACGCGACGGCCGTGAGGACGCCCACCTCGCGGGGGAGCCCGGCGAAGGGACGCAGCGGCACGGGAGGACGCTATCCCGCCGTTGCTGCCCTGACGACGAACGCCCCGCCGGCCGGAGCCGAGCGGGGCGCGATGTCCGCTGAGGGACCTAGTCGTCCCAGGGACCGTAGTCGTCGTCATTCATGACGAGTCTCCTTCCTGCAAGCCCGTCTCGACGTGTCCAGGGAAAGCGACACGGAACGGGTACTACCTGTGCTCCTGCTGCGGCGTGTTGGGTGAGCCGAACGGGACCGGGCGCGTCATCGAAGGAGCGCTCCGGGCAACCTCTAGGTGGGCTGCTGCTGATGAGTGTACTCGACAGGTCGGACGCGGAACCTTAGCCGGGGTGCTGACGGGGTTCTTCCCGGTCAGCCGGCCCGGCGACCGCCGCCACTGGCGCGCCGTCCCGCACGCCGGGCCAGGTAGTCGCTCACGACGTACTGACCCAGCCGGCCGGGGTCGGGCTGCAGCACCCGGCCGCCGTTGCGCCGGGCCAGCTCCTGGCTGAACGCCAGCAGCCGTGGCTCGTCGTCGAGGGCGAACACGTTGAGCGTCGCGCCCCGCCGGGTCATCCGGTCGACCTCGGCCACGGTCAGCGCGATGGTCTCCGGCTCGGGCGGCCAGGCGAACCACGGGTGCCCGCCCGGCAGCAGGTGAGCGGTCGGCTCCCCGTCGGTCACGACCAGGACCACCGGCTCGTGCTGCGGATGCTGGTCGAGGAAGCGTCCGGCCAGGATCAGGGCGTGCTGCAGGTTGGTGCCCTGGACGTAGTCGGCGTCCAGGCCGGCCAGCTCGGTGGCGGTCAGCGTTCGCGCGTACGACGAGAAGCCGATCACCGTCAGCGCGTCCTGCGGGAACTGCCCCGACACCAGGGCGTGCAGCGCGAGGGCCGTCGCCTTCGCCGCTCCCCACGTGTCGCGCAGCACCATGGAGTACGACAGGTCGACGAGCAGGCAGACGGCGGCGGACGTGCGTCGGTCGGTCTTGGCGACCTCGAAGTCCTCGACAGCCAGCCGGATCCCACGTGGGCCGCCGATGTCGGCCCGGCCGGACCGAACCGCATTGGTCAGGGTGCGCACCACGTCGAGCGGCTGCTCGTCGCCGAACTGCCACCGCCGGGTCGCGCCGGTGAGTTCGCCGGTCTGGCCGGCGTCATTGACATCGTGGCCGCCCCGTGCGCTGGCGTGCAGGTCGGAGAACACCCGGCGCAGGGCGGTCTGCCCGAGTCGGCGGACCGCCTTCGGCGTCAGGTCGAGCCGGCCACCCCGGCGGTCGAAGTAGCCCTGTTCCTCCAGCTCGCGCTCGAGACGGCGAAGGTCGCGCAGCGCGTCCGCCGCCCGGCGACCCAAGGCCTCCCGCACCGCTTCCTCGTCGATGTCCTCCAGGCTCGCGCCGGGGTAGTCCTGGCCCATGGCCGACTCGAGCTCGTCGAGGTCGGCGAGGTCCTGCAGCGCGCTGGTCGCGTCGCCGGCGCCGAGCGGCTCGTCGCCGCTCATCCGCTGCCGGCCACGCCAGTCGAGGTCAGGCCGCCGGTCCCGCAGAGCCTGGGAGAGCTGGGACATCTCCCGTGCGAGGTCCATGTCCTCGAGCGCGCCGGACATCAGCGCGCCGAGCTCGTCGCGCTGCTCCGGGGTGAGGGACTGCATCATGCGCTCGGCTGCGGCTGCTCGGCGGGCCAGCGAGTCGACGAGCTCCTCGAGGTTCTCGGGGTTGTCCGGGAACATCTCGCCGTAGCGCGACATGAACCCGTCGAACTGTTCCTGCGTGTGCTCGCCCCGAGCGTCGGCGTCGAGCATCGAGTTGAGGTCGGCGAGCATGTCCTTGATCCGCGCCATCTCGGCCGGGTCGGCGTTCTCCAGCGCCTGCTTCATCCCGCGGAACTGGGTGTCGAGCACCTCCCGCCGCAGCAGGTCCTTGATCGACTCGAAGGTCTGGGCGGCCTCGGTCGAGCGCCAGTCGTAGCTGTCGAGCTCGCGGACGGCCCGGGCCGGGTCGTTGGGCAGGGCGTCGAGCGAGGTCTCGCGCAGCCGCGCGTCGTCGGAGGGGTCCGGGAAGAGCTCTGCGCGCTCCTGGCCGATCGCCGTGTCCAGCAGCCGTCGGACCTCCTCCAGCGTGCCGTCCAGCCGGCCCCGCTCACGCAGCTCGCGGCGTTGCTGGCGCAGCCGCTTCATCATCTCGTCGAGACCGCGCGGGCCGTCGTTCATTCCCCGGCGGAGCAGCCGGCGCAGGGCGTCGCGGGGGGTGGAGCCGGTGAGCACGTCGTCCCCGAGCTGGTCCAGGGCACGTCGCACGTCGTACGGAGCGGCCAGGGGGTCCGGGCCGTCGTGGAAGCTGCCGTAGCGGTAGCCGCGTGGCGTCACGGGGTCCCCGTGCCCTGCAGGCTCATCCGCCGGCGCCGTAGACGACACCGTCGGTGGTGTCGTCCTTGCTGATCCGGCGGTTGAGGAAGAGGCCCTCCAACGCGAACTCCAGCGCCGACGCCGCAAGCTCCGGGGTCTCAGCACCGTCGTCGATGCCCAGCCGCTCCATCACGTGGGCCAGTCCTGGGAACGGCCCGACCTGCTCGAGCAGTCGGCGACCGGGCACGAGGTCGCCGCTCGCGACCGCGAGGCCCTCGTCGAAGCGCTCGATAAGCACCCGCAGGTCGGACGCGCCGAGGTGGTGCCGGAACGTCTCGACGACGGCCCGGCGCAGCAGATGTGCGAGCACCTCGAGCTCGCGGCCCTCCTCGTCGACCTCGAACTCGACCTTGCCGCGCAGTGTGGCGACGACCGACGGCAGGTCGCAGACCCGGGCGACGGCTGGGTCCTCGCCGACCAGCGCGGCGCGCCGCAGCGCCGAGGCGGCCGCGGTCTCCGCGCCGGCGATGCCGAATCGCGCCGACACACCGGAGCGCTGGTCGACCGACGAGGACTCGCGCACGTTGCGGGCGAACCGCGCCACGGTCTCGAGCAGAAAGTCCGGCACGACGGCGGCGAGGTCCGCCTCCTGCCGGATGACGTCGACCTCGTCGTCGAGCTGGTCGGGGTAGTGCGTGCGGATCTCGGCGCCGAAGCGGTCCTTCAGCGGAGTGATGATGCGTCCGCGGTTGGTGTAGTCCTCGGGGTTTGCACTGGCGACGAGGAGCAGGTCCAGCGGCAGCCGGAGACGGTAGCCGCGCACCTGGATGTCGCGCTCCTCCAGGACGTTGAGGAGCGAGACCTGGATCCGCTCGGCCAGGTCGGGCAGCTCGTTGATTGCGAAGATGCCGCGATTGGTGCGGGGGACCAGCCCGTAGTGCACCGTCTCCGGGTCGCCGAGGGTGCGGCCTTCCGCGACCTTGACCGGGTCGATGTCGCCGATCAGGTCGCCCACGCTGGTGTCCGGCGTGGCCAGCTTCTCCCCGTACCGCTCGCTGCGGTGCTGCCACCCGACGGGTAGAGCGTCGCCGGCCTCGGCGTGCAGCCGTTGGCAGCGCGCGCACACCGGCATCTCGGGGTGGTCGTTGATCTCGCAGCCGTCGACCACGGGGGCCCACTCGTCGAGCAGCGAGACCAGCGTGCGGATCAGCCGCGTCTTGCCCTGTCCCCGCTCGCCGAGGATGACGACGTCGTGCCCGGCGAGCAGGGCGCGCTCCAGGGCAGGCAGCACCGTCTCGTCGAAGCCGAGGATGCCCTCGAACCGGGGTGCGCCGGAACGCATGGCCGCCAGCAGGTTCTCGCGGATCTCCACCTTGATCGGGCGGTAGGTGTGGCCGGTCGCGCGGAGCTCGGCAAGGGTGGTGGCAGCGGGGCGGGTGTCATGTGGCACGTCCTCGACCGTACGTCGGGAAGAGCCCCGTTCCCAGGGGCGGTTGCCGTCAGGTCGGTCTGGGGGAGGATTGGCGGGTGGCACGGTGCAGTGACGGCCTGGCCGTCGACGGGGACCTGACCCGGGCGGCCGAGCTTGCCGTGCGCCAGGCGTTGCACCGGCTCGGCTGCGCGCCCGACCTTGCGGCCGTGTTCGTCTGTGGTCCGGACCCGGCCGCGACTGCCGCTGCGTTGGAGCGGGCTGCCGAGCTCAGCGGTGCGACCACGACGTTGGGGTGCAGTGCGCCCGGCGTGATCGGCGATGGTCGCGGAGTGGAGCGGACGTCCGCCGTCAGCGTCTGGCTGGCGGAGCTGCCGGGGGCGGCGCTCCGGTCCTTCCACCTGGAGGTGCTGCGGACCTCGGAGTCGATCGCCGTGGTGGGCATGCCCGTGCGCGCCGACGACGACCAGTGCGTGCTGCTGCTGGCCGATGCGTACTCGTTCCCGGTGGATGCCTTCGTCGAGCAGACCAACGATCTGCTCCCCGGGCTGCCGCTGAGCGGCGGGCTCGCGGCCGGGCCGGGAGGGGCAGGGTCGACGCGGCTGATGGTCGACGGAGTGACCCATGAGCGGGGTGCGGTGGGCGTCGCCCTCGGCGGCGAGGTTGCGCTGGAACCGCTGGTCAGTCAGGGCTGCCGGCCGGTCGGGCCGGCGATGACCGTCACCGCGGCCGAGGGCAACGTGCTGCTCGAGCTCGCCGGGACCGCGGCCCTCGTCAAGCTCCAGCAGGTGCTGGCCGACCTTCCGCCACAGGAACAGGCCCTGATCTCGCGCGGGCTGCACCTGGGCATCGCGATGGACGAGTACGTCGACGAGCTCACAAGTGGCGACTTCCTCGTCCGGGGCGTCGCCGGGGCGGACGCGACCGGGCGTGGGCTGCTCGTGGGCGACGTCGTCGAGGTCGGGCGAACGGTGCAGTTCCAGGTCCGCGACGCCGACACGGCGGGAGCCGACCTGCGTGAGAAGTTGGCGGGTGCACGTGCCCTCGGCGATGAGGGAGGCGCGCTGCTCTTCTCGTGCACCGGGCGTGGCGCCGGCCTCTTCCCAGGTGCGGACCACGACGTACGGCTCGTACGCGCTGGTCTGGGTGTCCCGGGTGTCGCCGGGTTCTTCGCTGCCGGCGAGATCGGGCCGGTCGCCCGCCGCAACCACCTGCACGGCTACACCGCGTCGGTGCTCGCGTTCGGTGACACCCCGGCGACCGACGGCTGAGCGCGACCGGCACCTGACACACTGGCGGCCATGACGCAGCTGCCCGTCAGCATCGACGACGTCAAGGCGGCCCGTGCCCTGCTCGACGGGGTCATCCGCGACACCCCGGTGCAGGGTTCTCGCCCGCTGTCCGAGCTGGTCGACGGCCCGGTCTGGCTCAAGTGCGAGAACCTCCAGCGCGCCGGGTCGTTCAAGATCCGTGGCGCCTACACGCGCATCGTGAGGCTGAGCCCGGATGAGTCCGCCCGCGGGGTGGTGGCAGCGAGCGCCGGCAACCATGCGCAGGGGGTCGCGCTCGCCGCCTCGCTGCGCGGCCTCACCTCGACCGTCTTCATGCCGGAGGGGGCGCCGATCCCCAAGGTGCTCGCCACCCGTGCCTACGGTGCCGAGGTCCGCTTCGCCGGCCACACCGTCGACGAGGCGCTGACCGAGGCCGGCCGGTTCGCTGCCGAGACCGGTGCTGTGCTGGTGCACCCCTTCGACCACGCCGATGTCGTTGCCGGCCAGGGGACCGTGGGGCTGGAGATCCTCGAGCAGGTCCCCGACGTCCGCACGGTCGTCGTGTGCACGGGGGGCGGCGGCCTGCTGGCCGGGATCGCGCTGGCCGTGAAGTCCACCAGGCCGGAGGTGCGTGTCGTCGGGGTCCAGGCGGAGAGGGCGGCAGCCTTCCCGGCCTCGCTGGCCGCCGGGCACCCGGTGGCGCTGGACCGGATGACGACGATGGCCGACGGCATCGCGGTCGGCTGCCCCGGCACGGTCCCCTTCGCCATCATCCGCGACCTCGTCGACGAGGTGACCACGGTCTCGGAGGAGTCCCTCTCCCGGGCCCTGCTGCTCTGCCTCGAACGGGCCAAGCTCGTGGTCGAGCCGGCGGGCGCTGCCGGGGTCGCGGCCCTGCTCGACGACCCGCGGGCCTTCGAGCCGCCGGTCGCCGTGGTCCTCTCCGGGGGCAACATCGACCCACTGCTGCTGATGCGCGTGCTCCGGCACGGCCTCGCGGTGGCCGGCCGGTTCCTGTCCTTCCGAGCCCGCATCTCGGATCGGCCGGGAGCGCTCGTGCAGCTGCTGGCCGAGGTGGCCGAGGCCGACGCGAGCGTGATCGAGGTCGAGCACGTACGGACCGACCCGCGCCTGTCCGTCGACGAGGTCGAGGTGCGCCTGCAGGTGGAGACCCGCGGGGAGGAGCATTGCGACCACGTCCTGGCGCGGTTGCGCGCCGCCGGCTACCCCCTCGTCTTCGGCTGACGCCCCCGGGCACGGGTCCCGTGGTGCCGCTTGGCGGTTCGGGCAACGCGATATATCCTGACTGAGACGCGATACATCGCGAGTAAGCCAATCTGGGTCGCGGCCGATGAGAAACCCGGTCGCGCACTGTCAGAGGTGGCGACGAGTATCGATGCAGGGAGTGCGAGCACCGAGGAGCAGCTGGATGACGAACGTGATCATTGCCGAGGGACTGGTCAAGCGGTACGGCAAGGTGACCGCACTGGACGGGCTCGACCTCACCGTTGCCGAGGGGACCGTCCTCGGGCTGCTGGGGCCGAACGGGGCAGGCAAGACGACCTGCGTGCGGATCCTGTCCACGCTGCTGCAGCCCGACGAGGGCACCGCGACGGTGGCGGGCTTCGACGTGGTCCGCGAGGACCGCAAGCTGCGCCGCCTGATCGGGCTCTCCGGCCAGAACGCCGCCGTCGACGAGCACCTGACCGGGTTCGAGAACCTCGACATGGTGGGCCGGCTCTACCACCTCGGTCGGTCCCGAAGCCGCGAGCGAGCCCATGAGCTGCTCGAGCAGTTCGACCTCGTCGAGGCCGCCGGGCGATCCGTGAAGGGCTACTCCGGGGGCATGCGCCGGCGGCTCGACCTGGCAGCGGCGCTGGTCGCAGCCCCGCCCGTGCTGTTCCTCGACGAGCCCACGACGGGCCTCGACCCCCGCAGCAGGCTGGGGATGTGGGACGTCATCGCCGACCTGGTCCGCGGCGGGACCACGCTGCTGCTCACCACGCAGTACCTCGAGGAGGCCGACCGCCTCGCCGACCGGATCGCGGTCATCGACCACGGCACCGTCATCGCCGAGGGCACCTCGGACGAGCTCAAGGCCCAGGTCGGCGGTGAACGGCTGGAGTTCACCTTGGCTGACGAGAGCCAGCTCGGCACGGCAGCCGCCGCGGTGCAGAGCCTCGGATCCGGCGAGGCCCGCATCGACGCGACGGCGCGCCACCTGACCCTCCCCATCGACGGCGGCGCACCGGTGCTCATCGCGGCACTGCGGGAGCTGGACTCGGCCGGGGTGACCGTGCAGGACGTCGGCCTGCGCCGACCGACGCTCGACGACGTCTTCCTGACCTTGACCGGCCACGCGGCGGAAGCCGCGTCGTCCGACGACGAGCCGGATCCCTCCGAGCTGACCGAGGCGGTGTCGCGATGAGCGCCCTGATCGAGGCGGCCGGCGATGCGGCCGTCATCACCAAGCGCAACCTGATCAAGATCAAGCGGGTCCCCGACCTGCTCGTGTTCACGACGCTGTCGCCGATCATGTTCGTGCTGCTGTTCGCCTACGTGTTCGGCAGTGCGATCAACGTGCCCGGCGTCGGCTACCGGGAGTTCCTGATCGCCGGCATCTTTGCGCAGACCGTCGTCTTCGGGGCCACCTTCACCGGCTTCAGCCTTGCCGAGGACCTGCAGAAGGGGGTCATCGACCGGTTCCGCTCGCTGCCGATGGCACCGAGCGCCGTCCTGTTCGGACGTACCTTCAGTGACGTCGTCAACAACGTCATCAGCCTGGTGGTGATGGCGTTGACCGGGCTGGTCGTCGGCTGGCGGATCCGCTCGTCGTTCCTCGAGGCCGTGGTCGGGTTCGCCATCGTCCTGCTGTTCGCCTACGCCATCTCCTGGGTGATGGCGCTGGTCGGTCTGGTGGTGCGCTCACCCGAGGTCGTGAACAACGCGAGCTTCATCGTGATCTTCCCGCTGACGTTCATCGCCAACACGTTCGTCCCGACCAACGACCTGCCCGGGCCGCTGAAGGCGTTCGCCAACTGGAACCCGGTCTCGGCCGTGACCCAGGCAGCCCGGGAACAGTTCGGCAACACGAGCCCGGCGCTGCCGACCCCGGAGGTGTGGCCGCTGCAGCACCCGGTGCCCTACACACTGATCTGGGTCGTGGGCATCCTGGCGGTGTTCATCCCGCTGGCGACCCGGCAGTACCGCAAGGCGGCCAGCCGCTGACGCCCAGCCACTGAGGCTCAGCTGGCGAAAGGCTCGGTGTCCACGATCTCGACGGCGATCTTGGTGCCGGTGGGGGCGACGTAGGACGTCACGTCACCCTTGCGCTTGCCGTTGATGGCCGCGCCCAACGGTGACCTCTCCGAGTAGACCTCGATGCCGTCGCCAGCGACCTCGCGGGAGCCGAGCAGGAAACGCATCTGCTCGTCGCCGACCTTGGCCGTGACGATCGTGCCTGGAGCGACGACCCCGGACGGAGCCTTGGGTGCCTCGCCGACCTGGGCGGACTCCAATAGCTGCTGCAGCTGGCGGATGCGCGCCTCACTCTTGCCCTGCTCGTCCTTGGCCGCGTGGTACCCGCCGTTCTCACGCAGGTCGCCCTCCTCGCGGGCGGCCTCGATGCGCTTGACGATCTCGGTCCTGCCCTCGCCGGAGAGGAAGTCGAGCTCCTCCTTGAGCCGGTCGTAAGCCTCCTGGGTCAACCAGGTGACGTTCTCGTGGGTCTCGGTCACGACGTGCTCCTGACGGGTGTTCCAAGGGTGGACCGCGGCGGGTCCGGGCGCGGCCGCAAGATGCGGTGAGCCTTCGAGGCTAACAATCCTCTGGCCCCTGTCTAATCGGAACCGGCCGAACAGGTGCCCACGATGGCCGTGACTGCACGGGCGCGAGTTCGCAAGGTCACCTGAACCTCGCGGCTGGTCGGGCTGTCGGCATCGAGCGTGACCCCGCCAACCCCCACGACGTCGTGGGTCCGGTCCAGGGCCTGCAGTCGGCAGGAGAGCTGCCCGGAGACTCCCGCAGCGGCGGCAACGCTCACGTCGATCGCCTGATCGGACACGACGCTGAAGGCCGTGACCTCGGCCTGGAGGCCCCTGTCAGCGCCACTGACCGCGGCCCAGCCGACCCAGCCCAGGAAGGCAGCGACGACGAGGACTACCGCAACGACCAGGCCCGTGCCCGCCCGCCGCGACGAGGTGCCGTAGCGGTCGTCCGACCGGGTGGCTGGTTGCTGCACGGGCACCTCGGGGGGAAGGGAGTCGGAGGTCTACGGTTTCATTATCGGTGTGACCGAGGTGCTGCGCCTGATGGCTGTCCATGCTCATCCCGACGACGAGTCGAGCAAAGGCGCGGCCACGATGGCCCGCTACGTCGCTGAGGGCGTCGACGTCCACGTGGTCACCTGCACGGGTGGCGAGCGCGGTTCCGTGCTCAACCCGGCCCTGGCCCACGACGAGAGCGTGCTGGCCAACCTCACCGACATCCGCCGCCGGGAGATGGACTCCGCCCGCGAGATCCTCGGGGTCCGCCAGGACTGGTTGGGGTGGGTCGACTCGGGGCTGCCCGAGGGCGACCCCTTGCCGCCCCTGCCCGAGGGCTGCTTCGCGCTGATGGACGTCGAGGTGGCCGCCCAGCCCCTGGTGGCCCTGATGCGCTCGTTCCGTCCGCACGTCGTCACCACCTACGACGAGAACGGCGGCTACCCCCACCCGGACCACATCATGTGCCACAAGATCTCCCTGCATGCCTTCGAGGCGGCCGGCGATCCGCAGCGCTATCCCGGCACCGGTCAACCGTGGCAGCCACAGAAGCTCTACTACGGGCAGACGTTCACCAAGGCTCGTACGACGGCCCTGCACGAGGCCATGCTCGGTGCGGGGCTCGAGTCGCCCTACGGCGAGTGGCTCGAGCGGTGGGAGGACCGCGACGAGCGGCGCATCAGCACCCGGGTTCCCTGCAGCGACTACTTCGAGGTGCGCGACCGCGCGCTGCTCGCCCACGCCACCCAGGTCGATCCCCACGGACCGTGGTTCTCCTGCCCGCGGGAGCTGCAGGCCACGGCCTGGCCCACGGAGGACTTCGAGATCGCCCGCAGCCTCGTGCCTGTCACCGAGCCGGAGGACGACCTGTTCGCGGGCATCCGCGAGAGCGTCGAGCTGCCGGCATGACGCGAGCCGCCGTCCTGTTCGCCCTGACCGACAACCAGGTGACGCCGGGGGTGCTCGGGTTCGTCGTCGTGGCGCTGCTCGGCCTCGCGACGTACCTGCTGATCAGGTCGATGAACCGGCAGATCAAGCGGATCGACGTGCCCGACGAGCCCTCGCAGGCCGAGGGGTCAGCGACGGACGGGACCGGGAAGGATGCTGGGGACGAGCCTGCCCAGGACGGCTAGCGTCCCGGCGCCTCGGTCGCGGGCAGCGGCGAGGGCTCGGCCATCGACCGTTCCCAGGCGCCGTCCCCGGGACGGGCCAGCCCCGACAGGAAGTCCGGGACCCGCTCGGCAGGCATCGGGACTGCCAGGTGGAACCCCTGACCGACGTTGTAGCCCAGCGACATCAACGAGGACCACTGCTCGGGTCGCTCGATCCCCTCCGCGACCACCGAGGCCAGGCCGAGTGTCTCCGCCAGGTTGCGGATCGTGCGAACCAGCCCGGACTCGCTGTCCGTTCCCGGCAGGGTGTCCACGAACTCCTGCGCGAGCTTGAGGCCGTTCACCGGAAGCGTCTGCAGGTAGGACAGTGACGAGTAGCCGGTGCCGAAGTCGTCGATGTAGAGGTGCACACCGAGGGCGGACAGGGCATGCAGTCGCTGCACGATGACCCCGTCACCGGGAAGCAGAACGCTCTCGGTGATCTCCAGCACGACGGTCGCGGGGTCGATGCCGCTCGAGCGTAGGCAGGCCTTCACATCGGGGACGATCGACGGATCTTGCAGCTGGCGACCGCTGACGTTGACCGCGATGTGCAAGGTCTCGTGGCCCGGGTACGCCCGCTGCCACCGGGCGGCCTCGTCCAGTGCGACGCCGAGCACCATGCGGCCGATCGGGACGATGAGACCGGTTTCTTCGGCGAGGGTGATGAACTCCCCGGGCGCGAGCAGCCCGAGCCGCGGGTGATCCCAGCGCACCAGGGCCTCCAGGCCGAGCACCGTGCCGGTGTCGAGCTCGACCAGTGGTTGGTAGTGGACGACCAGCTCCTGGCGCTCAACCGCATGGCGCAGGTCGCTGGTCAGTGAGAGCCGGGCCAGGGCGGCCTCGTGCATGGTCGGAGCGAAGACAGTGAAGCGGTTCTTGCCGGCGTTCTTCGACTCGTAGAGCGCCAGGTCGGCGTTGCGCATGATGTCCTCGGGCGTCGGCATGCCCACGTTCCCGAGGGCGATGCCGATGCTGGCTCCCGTGATGACCTCGTTGCCCGCGATGTCGAAGGGCTCCGCCAGCTCGCGCAGCAGCCGCCTGGCCACGTGGGTCGAGAGCTCGATGGTGTCAACGTCCTCGAGGAGGATCGCGAACTCGTCGCCACCGAGACGGGCCGCGGTGTCGCCGTCGCGCAGGCACCGCCTGAGCCGAGTGGTCATCTCCTGCAGCAAGAGGTCACCGGCCTGGTGGCCGAGCGAGTCGTTGACGTTCTTGAAGTCGTCCAGGTCGATGAAGAGCACGCCGTAGCCACCGGTGCCTCTGGCGCGTGCCATCGCGTGCCCAAGGCGATCGCGGAACAGCGCCCGGTTGGCCAGGCCGGTCAACGTGTCGTGGAACGCCTGATGGGTGAGGGCCTGCTCGAGCTCGTACCGCTCGGTGATGTCGTGGCAGGTGATGACGAAGCCCATGAGGTCCTCGTCGATGACCTCGGTCACGACAGCGTCCACCCGCCGGCTCGACCCGTCCTCGTTGTTCAGGCGGACCTCGCCGCGCGCCGGGCGACCGCCCTGGGCCAGGCTGACCAGATCTCTTGCCGGGTTGCGGTCCTCGTCGGCCACCACGTCGAGCCAGTTCATGCCGAGCAGCTCCGGGGCGGGCAGGCCGACGATGGGCTCCACGGCCGGAGTCACGTGGACGACGGTCAGGTCGTGGTCGAGGATGCAGATGACGTCCGACGCGTACTGCAGCATCAGTCGAAGCCGCCGCTCGCTGCGCCGCTCCACCATGATCTCGCCGACGTCGAGGCGCTCCAGCGCCAGGCGCATCGTCGAAGCCAGCGACTGCAGCGAGGCGATGGTGCGCTCGGAGGGCGCGAGCTCGACCGAGATGACGGCCGCCTCGCGCGCCGCCCCACGCGCCGGCAGGGCGACCAGCACCAGGGTGTGGGCGCTGGGGGCTCCCAATGTGGCGTGGAGGAGCGATGGCCCGGGGAGAAGCCGGATCGTCTCATCGCCGTCGGGGAACATCGCCAGCTCGGAGGAGTCGATGAACGTCGCCACGTCGATGTCGTCGGTGGCCTGTGCCACCGTTCCCCCGGGGTCGCCGTCGATGCGCCAGGCGCGGGCACCCGGCTGGTCGATGAGCTCGGTCGCAGCGACGAGTGCTGCGTCGCGAACCCCGGCCCGATCAGCTGCCCCCACGAGCGCAGCGGTGGCCGACCGGAGGACGTGCTCCCGGCGCATCGCGCGACGCAGTCGACCGAGCAGGGTCACGATCCGCAGCAGAGCCAGTGCGAACAGCAGCACTGCGCCGCCGAGCAGGACGATTCCCTTGGTGACCTGGTTACCCATCGGGTGGGTGAGCACGAGGACCGGCGAGACGAGGCAAGCCAGGCTGAGCAGGACGACGAACTGCCACGCCGACGCCAGGCGTTCGCTGCGTGATGCGGGTGGCGGCTGCGTCATCCCAGGATGAGCGACTGCCAGCAGCAGCAGGGCGTACCCGACGATCCACCCGGCGGCGAGCGACGGTCGGTCCAACAGGTGGGCGACAACCTCGGCGCCCACGCCGGTGCCCAGGCCGGCGATGAGCAGCCGCGCGGCGACGTCGTGAGCGCCGACCACGGCGAAGGCCAACCGTGCCCCGACCGCGAGCACGAGCAGGGCGCCGAGCGGGTAGGCGGCGCCGACGAGAGCATCGGCAGCCGTTCGGCTGCTGTCGTCGAGGATCGGCTCGACCAGGACCAGCCATCCGATCTGGGCCGCGGCGACCGTCACCACCAGGGCGTCCAGCACGCTGTCGCGGTCGTGCCGGATCCGGTCCCGCTGGAACGCGGTGACGGCAGCCGCCAGGGCTGGGTAGGCGATGAGCCGTGGGATGTCGGCGTACGACGGTGATGCGGCCACGGTGGTGGCCACGGCGTGCCCGACGCCCAGCAAGGCGACGGACGTGGCCAGCAGCCAGCCGGGCAGCGGATCGGCCGGTCGGTGCCGCCGCGAGACCACCAGCACGCCAGCTCCGGCTGCCAGCCCCGTCAGGGCCCACAGTGCCGCACGGACGCCGTCAGCTGGAACGAGCGCGGCGGTGAGGGCGAGTGCCACGCCGGTGCCCAGAACAAGACCCGCCGACCGCGTATCTGTCCGCATCCGTTCGACTCCACAGCGCCATGGCCCGGCGGGGTGACTCCCGTCGGGTCGCCTTCTGCCTATCGGCGGGAAAGCGCCGGACTTGATCCGTCGGTCATCCGGCTTGACCTGCCCTTTGCGCCCGCGACAGGGCAGGACGTCGGCGAATCTGACCGAAACGGACGGGGTGGTGCCGGTGGAGGTCCCCGCAGCCTCCCCGTCAACCTGGGAGTCGGTGGCCGTCGCCACCATCGAGCAGGGCGTCGCGGTGCCGCCGGAGTGGTTCG
Organism: Actinomycetes bacterium; assembly: GCA_038246575.1. Lineage (GTDB taxonomy): Bacteria > Actinomycetota > Actinomycetes > JACCUZ01 > JACCUZ01 > JACCUZ01. The sequence continues at coordinate 27,217 of JBBRVU010000032.1, forward strand.
CCACTGCGGTGAGCATGCGGGAACGGGTGCCCCGCGAGCACCCGCGTCGAGATGCGGTTGTCCGACGAGCGGTCGGTCTGGGCCCTGGTGCGCAGCGCCCCGACGACGTACGAGGATCAACCCGCCGTCGTGACCACCTTCACCGACGTGACGGACCGGAAGCGCGCCGAGCTGCTCGGCCTCCGGGACGACGATCTGGTGGCGCCCGGGCTCGCCGCCGAGCGACCGAGGTGGCCGCACAGCGGGCGGCGGCTGTCGAGGCGTCCCAGGACTGGATCATCACCTTCGATCGCCACGGCATCGGCACGGGAGCGAACCTCTCCTGCCTGACCGCTCTCCAGCAGCCCGCGACGCAGGTCGTGGGTCAGTCCCTCCGGGACGCCATCGCGTCCACCGCGGATGCCGACGCGGCCCGACAGATGGTGATGCCCGCTCTCACCGGGCCAGGCTGGCGGGGCTTCTGCGCGAGCAGCACCCAGGACTGCGGGTCCTGCTCATCTCCGGCTACAGCGGAGGTCACCCGCTCCATGACGGCGACGAACTGCTCGACCGGCTGCTGGCGAAGCCGTTCATGGCTGACCAGCTGCTGACGGCCGTCCGTTCGGTGCTCGATGGGGTACCGCACACCTGAGCCGGGCAGTATGGACCGATGCCCAACCGCCTGTCGCACGCCACCAGCCCGTACCTGCTCCAGCACCAGGACAATCCCGTCGACTGGCGGGAGTGGGGTGACGAGGCGTTCGCCGAGGCCCGGCAACGGGACGTTCCCGTCCTGATCTCGATCGGCTATGCCGCCTGTCACTGGTGCCACGTCATGGCCCACGAGTCGTTCGAGGACGCTGCGACCGCCGAGCTGATGAACGCCGAGTTCGTCTGCGTCAAGGTGGACCGGGAGGAGCGCCCGGACGTCGACGCGGTGTACATGGAGGCAACGCAGGCCCTCACCGGGCACGGTGGCTGGCCGATGACCGTGTTCACGACGCCGGACGGGGAGCCGTTCTACTGCGGCACGTACTTTCCTCCCACGCCCCGACACGGCATGCCGTCCTTCCCGCAGCTGCTGACGTCGCTCGCACAGACCTGGCGGGAGCGCAGGGACGAGGTCGTCGAGGCCGGGCAG
>JBBRVU010000033.1:0-28217 GCA_038246575.1 Actinomycetes bacterium
CCAAGCTCGTGTCCGACGGCCACCGCGGCCTGATCTGGACCCTGCCCAGCGGCCACACCCACCACCGACCCGCCCAACCCCTGCTCGACCACCCCGCCCTCACCGGCCGACCACCACCGCCACCAGCAGCCACGCCACCAGACCCCGACCCACGGGGCAGCGACCCCGACCCACCACCCTTCTGAGCCGGCGGCGCAGTGGTCGGCGCGAAAGCGCTAGGTCGCCAGCGTCATATCGTCGGGCGCCATGGCGGACGACCACTTCGAACATCCGCGTCTGGCCGCGATCTACGACGCGCTCGATCCGGATCGCAGCGACCTCGACGTCTATGCCGACATCGTCGCGGAGCTGGGTGCTCGCCACGTCCTGGACGTCGGTTGCGGGACGGGGACCCTCGCGCTGCTCCTGGCCGATCGTGGCGTCGACGTCACCGGCGTCGATCCAGCGGCGGGATCGCTGGAGGTGGCGCGTGCCAAGGCGGGAGCTGAGCGGGTGCGCTGGATCCACGGCGATGCGCGCGTGCTGCCGCCATTGCAGGCCGACCTGGCGACGATGACGGGCAACGTCGCCCAGGCGATCGTCGATGCCGACGACTGGGACGCCACGCTGGCGAGCGCGTTCGCCGCGTTGGGTCCAGGTGGGCACCTGGTCGTCGAGACGCGCGACCCGGCCGACCGGGCGTGGAAGGACTGGAACCGCGACGCGACGTACAGCACGACCGAGATCGATGGCGTGGGCGCCGTCGAGAACTGGGTCGAGCTGACCGGCGTCGACGGTCCCCTGGTCAGCTTTCGGTCGCACTTCGTCTTCGAGTCGGACGGAGCGCACCTCTCGTCGGACTCGACCCTGCGGTTCCGAGAGCGGCACGAGGTCAGGTCCGCGCTAGAGGTGCACGGCTACGAGGTCGCCGACGTCCGTGGCGCGCCGGACCGGCCCGGCCGCGAGTTCGTCTTCGTGGCCCGCCGTCCCGCCTGATGGTCAGCCGAGCAGGGTCTCGCCCCACCAGCCGCTCGGACCGACTCCAGGCGGCACGGCCCACAGCGATGAACCGGTGTGCCGGATGTACGTCGACATGGCGTCGTGGCTCGCCAGCTCGGTCTGTATCGGCACGAACGCGCGCCGCGGGTCGCGCTGGAAGGCGAGAAAGAACAGGCCAGCATCCAGATGACCGAGCTCGTCGGTGCCGTCGACGAAGTTGAAGCCACGACGCAGCAGCCGCGCACCGCCATGGCGCGACGGGTGCGCCATCCGCACGTGCGAGGAAGCGGGCAGCACGGCGGGCCGCACGGTGTCGCGCTCGCGGGCCGAGCCCAGCGGGGCGCCGACGTCCTTGGTCCGCCCCATCACCGCCTCCTGGTCGTGCAACGAGGTGCGGTCCCAGGTCTCGATCGTCATCCGGATCCGGCGAGCCACCAGGTACGAGCCGCCGGCCATCCACGGGCTGCCGTCGGAGGAATGTGCCCATACGTGCTCGGCGAGCTCGGCCCGGTCATCAGTCGGGATGTTCGCCGTCCCGTCCTTGAAGCCGAACAGGTTCCGTGGCGTCGGTGCGGCGGCAGTGGGAGATGCCGCGCCGAAGCCCAGCTGTGTCCAGCGGACCGCTGCTCGGCCCGCCGCGATCCGGGTCAGGTTGCGCACGGCGTGCAGGGCGACCTGCGGGTCATCGGCACAGACCTGCAGCGCCAGATCGCCGCCGCAGCGCGCGCGATCGAGGAGGTTCCCCGCGAACGGCGGCAGGTCGGCCAACGCCGCTGGTCGCTCACCCGCCAGTCCGACGCGTTCGGTGAACAGATCCGGCCCGAAACCGACCGTCACGGTGAGGTTCGCAGCACCCAGGCCAAGGGCCTCGCCGGTGTCCGACGGCGGCGCCAGCCGACTCTGCGCATCGATGCCGCCGACCCGGCGGCTCGCCGTCAGCTCCCGAGCCGTCGCGGTCCAGTCCTGCAGCAACCCGATCAGGGCCGCTCGGTCGAGGTCCGCGACGTCGTAGGCGGCGAAGTGCAGGTTGCCCTGGACCGGAGTCGCGACCCCGGCCTGGTGCGGCCCGTGGAACTCCACCTGCCGCCCGGCAACACTCTCGGCCGCAGCGTCCCTCGCCCGGGTCCCGGCGACTCCGGCGACTCCGGCGACTCCAGCGCCCCCGGCGACGCCAAGGACGCCGGCGCTGGCGATCACCTGCCTTCGGCTGAGCTGCAGCCGGTGGCTCACGTGCGTCCCACCGCCGCCGCGGTCAGCTGGGACAGCGGCTCACCCAGGCCGTCGACCACCCGCGCAAGTTCGCGCCGCTTCGCCAGACCGACGGTCTCGTACGACGCGAAGCCGTCGCGCGCCCGATGGGCCGCCAGCTCCCGGGATGCCGCGACGAACGCCGCGTCCAGCCGAGAGCGCAGATCCCGGTCCGACACGAGCGGTCGCAGCGCCATGTATGCCGCCCTTGCCCCGTCGAGGCTGGCCTGCGTGTCGACCAGGTCGAGGTGCGAGAAGACCTCGGCCGCACCGGTGATCTGCTCGGTGACCACGCCGTCGAGCAGCTCCTTGGCCCCGGTGCCGATCGAGCTGACCGACAGCCTCGACGTGGGAACCCGCCCCGCCAGGGTGCGGACGTCGGCGGCGAGCTGGTCGGCAACGGGCACCAGCCCGGCCAGGTCACCATCGGTCCAGAGCGCCTTCTCGACGCGGTGCCAGCCCGTCCAGTCCTGGCCCGCTGCCAGGTCGACCTCGCGGAGGTCGACCCGCGACTCCAGGTCGGCGAATTGCGCTGCCACCGGCGACACCTGATCCCACCGGGCCCGGGCCGCGGCGTAGAGCACCTTGGCCCTCGCGACCTCGCCCCGCTCCACGGCGGCGACGAGTGCGTCGGCGATCGGCACCAGCGCATCTGCCTGCTCCTGCACGCCGGCGCGGTAGGTCGCGATCGCCTTGACGGCGTCGGACCCCGGCTGTGCGGCAGCGGCAGGTGCAGCACAGCCGAGGGTCTTCAGCTCCCACCCACGATCCTGGACCGCGATGCCGCGGTAGTAGGCACGCACCTTGTTCAGGACGGGGTCCGATCGGTTGCCGCGCACGGCGGCGACGGGGTTCGCGACGTCCCGGGCGTACGCCTGGTACGACACAGCCGCGCCCGTTGCCTGGCAGTCATCGGCGACTGACCCGTCGGCCGCGGCGGCAGGTCCCACGCTCAGGCCGATCGCCACGATCACTACGAGCGCCACCAGGCCGGCGCCTCGGCGCGGGGCGACTCGGGGCGGGGGCTTCGGGACGTCCCCTGTCCAGGCCTTCACGCCCTCAACTGTGATCCCGGCGGCCGGGGAGCGCCATGGGGTGAACTGCGTACGGGAATCTCTGGGCGCGATGTCGGTTGGTACTGGATATGGCATCGAACAAGGTCTGGTTCATCACGGGGACGTCGCGCGGCTTCGGCCGCGAGTGGGCGAGCGCAGCGCTCGAACGGGGTGACCGCGTGGCCGCCACGGCGCGCGACGTGAGCTCGCTGGACGAACTCGTCGCGAAGTACGACCGGGACGCTGACTTCCACGCCGTGGGAACGGCGCACGAGCAAGTCGACCGCCTCGACGTCGTCTGCCAGGGAGGGGTGATCACATGACTGAAGCCAGCATCATTCTCTTCGGACCGGTTGTCGTCGTGGCGCTCGTCGCCGCGATCGCCGGTCTCGTCCAGGACCGCGCGCATCGGGGGGAGCGGACCGAGCTGCTGTTGCGCAACGGGTTGTTCCGCCTGCGAAACCTCGCGTCGTGGCGCTACTTCCGCGACGTCGGCGACTCGGCGTAGGGAGCTTCTAGCGCCGCCTACAGCGGCATGAAGCGACCGCCGTTGACGTCCAGGACGGCGCCGGTGATGTACGAGGACTCCTCACCGGCCAGGAACAGGACCGGGTCGACCGCCTCGCGGAGCTCGGGCATCCGGTGCAGCGGGATCGCGTCGAGCACCTCCCGCCGTTCTGCGTCGGACATCGCGTCGAACATCCCCTGTAGGCGGTCGGTCAGGAAGAGCCCTGGTGCCACGGCATTGACCCGCACTCCCTTCGGCCCGACCTCCTTGGCCAGCCGCTTGGTCAGTCCGACGATCGCGGCCTTGGCCGCGGCGTAGGGCACGCCGGTCACCGGTGAAGGCTGCCGACCGCCGATCGACGACGTGTTCACGATCGCGCCCCCACCGGCCGCCGCCATGAACGGCACCGCCGCCTGGCAGCAGTAGAACGTCCCCTTCACGTTGACGTCGAGGACCAGATCGAGGTGCTCGGCCTCGATGTCGTCGAGGTCGCGTGGCGTCCCCAGCGAGCCACCAGCGAGGTTGACCAGCACGTGCGGGCCGCCGAGCTGCTCGTGGACCCGAGCCATCAGGTCCGCGACCGCCGACGGGTCTGCCACGTCCACGACGTGGCCCTCGGCTCGTGCGCCGGCAGACCGCAGGGCATCGACGACCCCACCCACGGACTCGGCGTCCACATCCACGACCGCCACTGCGGCGTCCTCGTCAGCGAACCCGCCGCAGATGGCCCGGCCGAGACCCCCGGCGCCGCCCGTGACCACCGCTGTCCGACCCGCGAACCGAGCGGCGCGTCCGGCCATCTCTGCCTCCAGTCCTACTGTCCTGTTGACGGTCGTTCAGAAAACAACATAACCTCACGGCAGTCCCAGGAGCAACGGGAGGCGGACGTGCGGATCGCCATCATCGGGGGCGGACCCGGTGGACTGTACTTCGCTGCCCTGGCCATGCAGCTGGATCCGCGGCACGAGATCACGGTCTGGGAGCGCAACGCTCCCGACGACACCTTCGGCTTCGGCGTCGTCTTCTCCGACGAGACACTCGGTGGCATCGAGCACGCCGACATCGGCATCTACCGCGCCATGGAGCGCGAGTTCGCCCGCTGGGACGACATCGACGTCCACGTCAAGGACACGGTCATCACCAGCGGCGGCCACGGCTTCGCCGCGATGAGCCGGCGCCGGCTCCTCGAGATCCTGCAGGAGCGCTGCCGCGAGCTCGGGGTGACCCTGCACTTCCGCACCGAGGCTCCCCCGGTCGACGAGCTGGCGCGCAGCCACGACCTCGTCCTGGCCGCTGATGGCCTCAACTCCGGCATCCGCGCCCAGCACGCTGACACGTTCCGCCCGGACCTCGAGGTTCGCAGCTGCAGGTACATGTGGCTCGGCACCGACAAGGTCTTCGAAGCCTTCAAGTTCTACGTCCGCGAGACGCCCCACGGCGTGATGCAGATCCACGGCTACCCCTACGACGCGACCGGGTCCACGTTCATCGTCGAGATGCACGACGACGTCTGGCAGCGAGCCGGCTTCGACCAGTTCGCCGCGGCGCAGCTCGGGCCCGGTGAGAGCGACGAACCCTCCATTGCCAAGATCAAGGACCTCTTCGGCGACATCCTCGGCGGGCACGAGGTCCAGGCCAACAACTCCAAGTGGATCAGCTTCACCACGATCCGCAACGAGACATGGCGGCACGAGAACATCGTTCTGATCGGTGATGCCGCCCACACGGCGCACTTCTCCATCGGGTCGGGCACCAAGCTGGCCATGGAGGACGCGCTCGCCCTGGCCGCGTGCCTGCACGAGCACCTCGACGTCGACACCGCACTCGCGGCGTACGAGGAGGAGCGCCGGCCGGTGGTGCTCTCGACCCAGCGGGCTGCACAGGCCAGCCTCGAGTGGTTCGAGAACCTGGGTCAGTACATGCACCAGGACCCCGAACAGTTCGCGTTCAACATCATGACCCGCAGCCGACGGGTCACTTACGACAACCTGCGGATGCGCGATCCGGAGTTCGTCGCCCGGATCGACGAGTGGTTCGCCGAGCACGAGACCGCGCGTGGCGCAGCGCCGGAGCCGGCGCAGAGTCGACCGCCGATGTTCCAGCCGCTGCGGCTGCGCGGTCTCGAGCTGAAGAACCGCGTCGTGGTCTCGCCGATGGACATGTACCAGGCCGTCGACGGTTGTCCGACCGACTTCCACCTCGTCCACCTCGGGGGGAAGGCGCTCGGCGGTGCCGGCCTGGTGATGACCGAGATGGTGTGCGTCTCGGCCAACGGGCGCATCTCACCAGGGTGCACGGGGCTCTACGCACCCGAGCACGAGGCCGCGTACACCCGGATCGTCGAGGCCGTCCACGAGGACTCCACCGCCAAGATCGGCCTGCAGCTCGGCCACTCCGGCCGCAAAGGCTCGACGAAGTTGATGTGGGACGGGATCGACGAGCCGCTGGCCGAGGGCAACTGGCCGGTCGTCGCGCCCTCGCCGCTCGCCTACCAGCCCGGCGTCAACCAGGTGCCGCACGAGCTCTCGGGTGCGGAGCTCGCCGAGATCTGCCAGGAGTTCGTCCGCTCAGCCGAGATGGGGGCCCGCGCCGGGTTCGACCTGCTCGAGCTGCACTGCGCCCACGGCTATCTGCTCTCGAGCTTCATCTCCCCGGTCACCAACCAGCGCACCGACGCCTACGGAGGATCGCTGGCCAACCGGCTGCGCTATCCGCTCCAGGTCTTCGACGCCGTGCGGTCGGTGTGGCCGTCGAACCAGCCGATGACCGTGCGCATCTCGGCCACAGACTGGGTCGAGGGCGGCATCGACGCCGACGACTCGGTCGAGATCGCCCGCGCGTTCCGCGAGCACGGGGCGGACGCCATCGACGTGTCGACCGGTCAGGTCACACCCGCGGAGCGACCGGCCTTCGGGCGCAGCTACCAGACCCCGTTCGCCGACCGGATCCGCAACCAGGTCGGCATCGCCACCATCGCGGTGGGCGTGATCTCGTCCTACGACGACGTGAACTCGATCCTGCTCGCCGGGCGGGCCGACCTCTGCGCCGTCGGCCGGGCCCATCTCTACAACCCGATGTGGACCCTGCATGCGGCGGCGGACCAGGGCTATGCCGGCCCCGGGGTCGACTGGCCGGACCCGTTCAAAGCCGGCAGCCGGCCGCCGGTTTCCGGCCGCACCGACGGGCCCAAGCCACGGCTCGCGCTGATCCGGGAGGGCGAGCAGGGCACCCGCCACGGCCGGTGGCGGCCTACTGCAGGGTCGCGCTGACGTTGATCTCGGCCGAGCTGAACAGCCGCGACACGGTGCACGTCTCCTTGGCCTTGTCGGCGTAGGCGACAAACCCCTCCGCGTCGAGGCCGTCGACCGTGCCGGTCGTGGTCAGGTCGACCCGGGTCACCGTGAACCCGGCCGGACGCTGCTCGAGGTGCACCAGCGCCGTGGTCCGGACGGCCGGGTCCTCGTGACCCGCTTCCTCGAGCAGGTTGCACAGGGCCATCGAGAAGCACCCGGCGTGCGCCGCGCCGAGCAGCTCCTCGGGGTTGGTGCCCGGGCCCTCCTCGGTGCGGCTCTTCAGCGAGAACGGGAACTCGGCTCCGTCGCGCCCGAGGCGCATCGTCCCCTTCCCCGCAGGGACGGTTCCGGTCCAGGTGGCTGAGGCATGGCGTCGAATGGTCACAGTTGTACTCTCCGGGGGACGGTCGTCAGGAAGTCGCGATAACACTAGACGGGCGGCGCCGCCCGCGACACCCGAAGGGCACCACCTTGATCCCCGGAACCGTGCGACATGGCTCGGACGTCCCACCGGTCCGACCCGACGGAGACACCGTCGAGGAGCGCCACGTCCTGGCGGCACCCGACTACGCGGAGTCCCTCGAGCACCGCACCCTCACCTTCGCGCCGGGCACGTCGACGGCACGGACGAGCCCGGCACACGACGAGCTGGTCTACGTCACCGCCGGGACCGGCCGGCTGGTGCTCGCGTCCGGCAGCCACGACCTCGCCGAGGGCTCAGCCGCCCTGTTGCTCGCCGGCGACCAGTGGCAGATCGAGACGTCGGGGTCGCTCCACCTGTCCAGCGTCCTGGTGCCAGCGCCGCCCGGCCCGGCTGCCGCCTCACTCACGTCGCAGACCGCTTCCTCGACCGTGACCCCGGTCGCGAGACTCGGGGTCGGCGATGCGCAGGCGGCGACCTGCGGGCGCCAGTTCGAGGTGCTCTACGACGCTGCCAACGGCAGCCGCGGAGCCACCCAGTTCGTCGGCTTCATCCCACCGAGTGGCGCCCCCGAGCACTACCACCTCTACGACGAGATCTGCGTGATCGTCAGCGGCGTCGGACGACTGCACGCCAACGGAGCCGTACAGCCGCTGTCGGCCGGGTCGGCCTTCCACGTCGCCCCCCGGATGCTGCACAGCCTGGAGAACACCGGAACCGACGACCTCTGGGTGCTCGGGGTGTTCCGTCCGGAGGGCTCGGCCGCCGCCGCGTACTACCCGGACGGCCGCCCGGCACCGGGGCACGAGGTCGACTAGTCGTTGCGTCTAGATGACGGTCGCAACAGTCTTTACATATGCGCGACCCGGTGCAACGATCTGATCCTCCCGTGCCGCTGTGGCCGGCTCTTGCGTGAAGGGACATCCCGGGCTCATGAACAGCAACCTCTACCGCGGCGTCGCCGTGGTCACCGGCCTGATGCTCGCGACGGCTGCCTGCGCCGGCGCGGAAGACACCACACCCAGTGCCTCCGGCAGCAGCAGCGGGAGCGGTGCGGCCACCAAGGACTGCACCGGCTCGATCGGGCTGATGGCGCCGATCACGGGTGGTGCCGCCTCGATCGGTGGAGAGCAGCTGAACTTTGCGAAGCTCGCCGTCGACAACTTCAACAAGGACAACGGCAGCACCTACGCGCTGGTGCAGGGCGACACCCAGCTCGACCCCGGCCAGGCCAGCACCGTGGCGCAGCAGTTCGTGTCCAACGACAAGATCCTCGCCGTCGTCGGACCGGCCGGCAGCCAGGAGGTCGAGGCCGTGGGTGACGCGTTCACCTCTGCGGACCTCGCCTTCATCAGCGCCTCGGCGACCGCGACCAACCTCACCGAGGGCAAGTACCCGACGTTCTTCCGCGTCATCCCGACCGACGCCGTGCAGGGCCCGACCGACGCGGCGTACATGGTCGACAGCCTGAGCGCCAAGAAGGTCGTCATCATGGAGGAGAAGACCTCCTACGGGCAGGGCCTCGCGGACTCCGTCGAGGCGTCGCTGAAGGAGAAGGGCGTCTCGGTCTCGCGGACCCCGGTCAGCCAGAAGCAGGCCGACTACTCGGCCGTCGTGAGCAAGGTGTCGGCCGACACCGACGTCGTCTTCGCCACCTTCCAGATCGCGGCCAACACCAAGGTCCTGGCCAACCAGCTCAAGAGCCAGAAGAAGAAGGCGGTGCTTTTCGCCTCGGACGGCTCCTTCTCCGGCGACTTCGACGTCCCCGGCTCCTACGTCTCGGCGTTCGCCCCTGACATCAAGGGCATCCCGACCAGCGCCGACCTGGCCCAGCAGTTCACGGATCAGTACGGCGAGTTCGGCACTTTCGGGCCGCCGGTGCACGCGTCCACCGAGGCCGCGCTCGAGGCCATGCAGCGCGCCTGCGAGGCCGGCACCAACGACCGCGCATCCGTGCTGGAGCAGGTCAAGGCGACCGACATCGCGACGTCCATCCTCGGCGGGCCGCTCAAGTTCACCTCGGCCGGTGACGTCGAGGGCGCCAAGTTCTACATCTTCAAGCTCAACGACAAGGGCGCTCCCGAGCTCGTCCAGTAGCGGGCCTGCTTTCCACAACGCCTGCACCTGGATCGGGAGCCCGTGGAATTTCTCAGCCAGCAGCTCGTCAATGGCTTGACGTTGGGTGGCGTGTACGCCCTGATCGCACTGGGCTACACGCTCATCTACGGCGTGCTCCAGCTGCTGAACTTTGCTCACGGCGACGTCTACATGGTCGGTGCGTTCATCGGGTTCTTCGTCATGGTCGGCCTCGGGGGACCGACCTCCCCGGTGGTTCCTGTCGCGGTGATGATCCTGCTGATGTTTCTGGTCGCCATGCTCGGCAGCGGGATCCTGGGCGTGCTCATCGAGCGCTTCGCCTACCGGCCGCTGCGCAACTCGTCCCGCATCGCGCCGCTGATCAGCGCGCTGGGCGTCTCGCTGTTCCTGCAGAACGCCGTGCTGCTGCTGTTCAGCTCGCGGTTCCGCTCGTACGACACGACCGACTACGTCGACCCCACCCGAGGGGTGACCATCGGGGCGGTGACCGTCGACTACGTGCGGATCCTCGTCGTGACACTGGCGATCGTGCTGATGATCGTGCTGGTTAAGGTGGTCGACGGCACCCGGTTCGGCCGCAGCATGCGGGCGATCGCGTTCGACCGTGACGCCGCGGTGATGATGGGCATCGACGTCGACCGGGTGATCGTGGGCACGTTCTTCGTCGCGTCGGCCCTGGCCGGCGCCGCAGGAGTCATGGTCGGGCTCGTCTTCTTCAACGTCTACAGCTACATGGGCTTCCTCGCCGGGCTGAAGGGCTTCACCGCGGCCGTGGTCGGCGGCATCGGCTCGATCCCCGGTGCGATGGTCGGGGGCTTGCTCATCGGCGTGACCGAGTCGTTCACCGCCGGCTACATCTCGGCCAACTTCTCCAGTGTCATCACCTTTCTGCTGCTCATCATCGTCATGCTGGTCAAACCCCGGGGCATCCTCGGCAAGGCCGCGATCGTGAAGGTCTGAGATGACCGAGCCAGACCGCGGCCTCGGCCTCGGCACCGACGAGTGGGTCGCCAGCCATGCCGAGCGTTCGGCCGGCACCGGCAGCCCGGGTGAGCGCCTGACCGCGCGCTGGGACGCGCTGCCGCTGACCTTGCGGTGGAGCCTGCCGCTGGTGCTCGCCGCGATCGTGCCGCTGCTGGGCGCCAGCCCCTACGTGCTCCGGGTCGGGGTGAACCTCGGCCTGTTCGCCCTGCTGGCACTGGGTCTCAACGTCGTCGTCGGCTACGCCGGCCTGCTCGACCTCGGCTATGTCGCGTTCTACGGGTTCGGCGCCTACGCCTACGCGATGCTCTCCTCCGACAAGTTCGGGCTGCACCTGCCGACCCTCGTCACGATCCCCGTCGTGGTGGCCCTGACCGCGGGCTTCGGGCTGTTGCTCGGGCTGCCCTCGCGGCGACTGCTCGGCGACTACCTGGCCATCGTGACGCTGTTCTTCGGGCAGGTCTTCGTCGAGTTCGCCCTCTCCGCCGACACGGTCAACCTGCCCTGGCGCGACGAGCCGATCGACATCAGCGGCGGCGCCAACGGGATCTCCGGCGCGGACCCGTTCTCGATCCTGGGCTACACGTTCAGCAGCAACCGCGACTACTACTACCTGCTGCTGGCCACCATCGTCATCGTGGCGGTCGCTCTGCACCGCATCAACACCTCGCGGGTCGGCCGGGCCTGGCGATCGATCGGAGAGGACGCGCTGGCCGCCGAGGCGATGACGGTGCCCGTCAACCGGCTCAAGCTGCTCGCCTTCATCGTCGGAGCGGGGCTGGCCGGGCTCACGGGCACCGTGTTCGCAGCCGTCCAGCTCGGTGCGTACTCCAGCAGCTTCGACCTGCCGCTGCTCATCCTGCTGTACGCGGCGGTGATCCTCGGCGGCGCCGGCAGCCTGCCTGGCACCCTCATGGGTGCGGCCGTGATGAGCCTGCTCCCGGAGATCCTGCGGGTGCCGCAGTACGGCGAGATCCTCTTCTTCGGCCTGCTCGTGCTCGGCCTGGCCTGGTACCTGCGCCGACCGTGGCGGATCGCCGTGGTCGTCGCCGCCGTGGTGGCCATCGGGTATGCCGTGAGCGGCCTGCTGCTCGCCATCGGCGTCAACGACCTGCCCGCGTCGCAGTGGACCCAGGGGCCACTCAGCCGTGCGCTGGGACGCTGGCTCTTCGTCCCGACCGACCGCACGATGTGGGGCAACGCCGCGTTCGTCCTCCTCGTCGTCGCCATCGCGGCCCTGACCCAGCTGCGCGGCCGGACCCGGCTGGTGCTGCTGCCGTTCGTGGCGTGGCTCGCCATCTTCGTCTGGGAGGTGCGGCTCACCACAGACCCCAGCATCACCCGGCAGCTGATCATCGGTGCCCTGCTGATCGTGCTCATGATCTCCCGGCCACAGGGCATCCTCGGCAAGCCGCGGGTGGAGGTGCTGTGACCAGCAACGGGTCGTCCACCGACGCCCCGCAGCCCATGCTCGAGCTGCGCGACGTCGGCAAGAGCTTCGGTGGGCTGCACTGCCTGACCGCACTCGACCTCACCGTGGGCGAAGGCGAGATCGTCAGCATCATCGGGCCCAACGGCGCCGGCAAGACGACGCTGTTCAACGTCATCACCGGTGTCTACCGACCCGACACCGGCGACGTCCTGCTCGAGGGCAGGTCGATCACCGGGCTGCCGCCCGCACAGGTGACCGGGCGCGGCATCGCCCGCACCTTCCAGAACGTGCGGCTGTTCCTCAACATGTCCGTCCGCGAGAACGTGATGGCCGCAGCCTTCGGCCGCACCCGCGCCGGGCTGTTCTCCTCGGCTCTAGGACTGCCGTCGGCCCGGCGCGAGGAGCGTGCGGTACGCGAGCGCGCCGAGGAGCTGCTCGCCTTCTTCGGTACGCGGCTGACCGGATACCGGCTTGACCAGCCTGCGTACTCGTTGTCCTACGCCAACCGGAGGCGGCTCGAGATCGCCCGTGCGATGTCCACCGGCGCCAGGGTGCTGCTGCTCGACGAGCCCGCCGCCGGCATGAACCCGGCCGAGACCTACGAGATCGCCGGGGTCGTGAGCCGGTTGCGCGAGGAGCTCGACTACACCGTGGTCGTCATCGAGCACGACATGCACGTGGTCGAGGGTGTCAGCGACCGGGTGATCGCTCTCGACCACGGCGTAAAGATCGCCGAGGGCGACTTCCAGACCGTCGCGACCCACCCGGACGTCGTCGAGGCCTACCTCGGTCGCGGAACGGCGGGCACCAAGTGACATCCCCCGTGCCCGTGCTGCGTTTCGAGGACGTCGACACGTTCTACGGTCCCGTGCACATCCTGCAGAAGGTCTCCCTCGAGGTGGCCGAGGGCGAGCTGGTCGCTCTGCTCGGCGGCAACGCGTGCGGCAAGTCGACCACGCTCAAGACCGCGCTCGGCATGGTCCGGCCCCGGTCCGGGAAGGTGTTCCTGCGCGGCGTCGACGTCACCGACCGGCCGTCGTCGGAGCGGATCAAGGCAGGCGTGGCCGTCGTCCCGGAGAACCGCCGCCTGTTCGCGCCGATGACCGTGCTGGAGAACCTGAAGATCGGTGCCCACGTGCGCGGCGACGCCGACCCCGATGACCTGGATCGGGTGATGACGATGTTCCCGTTGCTGGCCGAGCGTCGCTCCCAGCTGGCCGGCACCCTCTCCGGCGGCGAGCAGCAGATGGTGGCCGTGGGTCGGGCCCTGATGTCCCGGCCTACGCTGCTGCTGATGGACGAGCCGTCGATGGGCCTGTCCCCGCGACTGGTCGAGAACAGCTTCGAGATGATCGCCAACCTGCACCAGCAGGGCATCGCGATGCTGGTGGTCGAGCAGAACGCCAACATGGCACTCTCGGTCGCCGACCGCGGCTACGTGCTCCAGACCGGACGAGTCGTCCTGTCCGGACCCGCAGCCGAGCTGGCATCCCACGACGAGCTCAGGAGGGCCTACCTTGGCCGCTGACACCGCCACGCACGCCACACTTGCCGACACGGTCCGGCACCGGTTCCCGGTGTTCGAGAACGTGACCTACGTCAACAGCTGCTCGCAGGGCGCCCTGTCCGACGCGGTGCGCGATGCCTACGAGGACTACCTCTCCGGCCTCGAACGCGAGGGGTCGCTGTGGGGTCACTGGGTGGAGCGCCAGGAGAAGGTGCGGGTCGCAATGGCCCGGCTGATCAACGCCGCACCGGCTGAGGTCGCGATCACGACGTCGGCATCGGCCGGGCTCAGCTCGCTGGCCAGCGCGCTGGACTTCACATCGGGTCGGCACAAGGTCGTCACCACCGACCTCGAGTTCCCCACCGCAGGCCAGATCTGGCACGCGCAGGAGGCCCGGGGCGCCGAGGTCGTCCACGTCGAGGCCGGTCCCGACCACGTCATCCCGATCGAGCGATTCGCCGAGGCGATCGACGACGAGACGGCGATCGTCTCGCTCACGCACGTCTGCTATCGAAACGGCGCACGCACCGACCTCGAGGCGGTCGTGGCGCTGGCGCACGAGCGTGGAGCGCTGGTGCTCGTCGACGCGTACCAGTCGATCGGGGCGCTCCCCCTCGACGTCGCGACGCTCGACGTCGACTTCGTCATCGGCGGCATGCTCAAGTACCTGCTCGCCTCGCCCGGTGTCGGCTTCCTGTTCGCCCGGGAGCACCGCACGGACAAGTTCGTCCCCACGAGCACCGGCTGGTTCGCGGCGCGCGACATCTTCGCGATGAGCATCGACGCCTACGACCCCGCGCCGGACGCCCGTCGCTTCGAGGCCGGCACCCCACCGGTCCCCAGCCTGTACGCCGCCGCCGCCGGGATCGAGCTGATGCTGGAGATCGGCGTTCCGGCCACTGCGACCCACGTCGAGACTCTGACGGCCCAGCTGCGGGCCGGCGTCGCGGAGCTCGGCGGACAGGTGGTGACGCCCATCGACTGGCACGGGCCGATGATCGCCGTGGCCAGCACCGACGAGCACGCCCACGTCGCCGCGCTCGAGGCCGAGCAGATCGTGGTCAGCTCGCGCGACAGCAACGTGCGCATCTCACCGCACTGCTACAACACGCCTGAGGACATGGACCGGGTCCTGGCCGGTCTGCACCGCCACCGCCACCTGTTGCGCTGACCCCGAGGAGAACTCATGACTGTCCTGTCCGACCTGGTTGCTGCCCTCGGCTCCGGTGCGGTGGAGGTCGTCGACCTCACTGCACCGCTGACCGACACCACGCCGATCCTGATGCTGCCTGAGGAGTTCGGGCAGACCGCGACGTTCCAGCTGGAGGAGATCAGCCGATATGACGAGCGGGGGCCGGGGTGGTACTGGAACAACTTCCACACCGGTGAGCACACCGGGACGCACCTGGACGCACCCATTCACTGGGTCACCGGCCAGGACAAGGACGACGTCTCGCAGCTGCCGCCGCAGCGGCTGGTCGCCCCGGCCGCGGTGATGGACTTCTCCGAGCGCGCGGCAGCGGATCCCGACTGGCTGCTCGAGCGTGCCGACATCACCGCATGGGAGTCAGAGCACGGCTCGCTGCCCGAGGGCGGCTGGCTGCTGCTGCGCACGGGCTGGGACACGCGCTCGAACGACCAGCAGGACTTCCTGAACGCCAACGACACCGGGCCGCACACCCCCGGCATCTCGGTCGACTGCGCGCGCTGGCTCGCAGACGAAGCGCCGGTCATCGGCGTGGGCGTCGAGACCGTCGGCACCGACGCCGGTGGGGCGCACTCGTTCGACCCGGCCTTTCCCTGCCACCAGTTCCTGCTCGGCGCGGGCAAGTACGGCCTGACCCAGCTGCAGAACCTCGCGCAGCTGCCACCGACCGGCGCGGTGGTGTTCGCCGGCCCGCTGAAGATCGTTGGCGGGTCCGGCAGCCCCACCCGGGTGCTGGCTCTCGTCGAGCGCTGAGCCGGAGCATGCAGGTCGCGGAGGCTGTCGGCCGGGCGCTGGTCGCCGAGGGTGTCGACCACGTGTTCGGCGTCGTGGGCAGCGGCAACTTCCACACGACCAACGCGATGATCGCGGCGGGCGCTCGGTTCGTCGCGGCCCGCCACGAAGGTGGCGCGGCGACGATGGCCGATGCGTACGCCCGGGTGAGCCGGACGGTCGCGGCGGTGACGGTGCACCAGGGCTGCGGGTTGACCAACGCGATGACCGGCATCACGGAGGCGGCCAAGAGCCGCACGCCGCTGGTCGTGGTGGCGGCCGAGGCGACCAGGCCGGGGACGAACTTCTTCGTCGACCAGCCGGCGCTGGCCCACGCGGTGGGTGCGGTCAGCGAGCGGGTGGACTCGGCGGACACCGCGGTGGACGTCGCGGTGCGCGCCGTCCGACGGGCGCGGGCCGAGCGCCGAACCGTGCTGCTCAACCTGCCTCTCGAGGTGCAGGCGCAGGAGTGCCCGCAGGACCCGTCGAGCACTCCTCCGTACGTCGTGCCCTCGCCTCTTGCCCCGGAGCCCGACGGGGTGGACGCCCTCGCCGCTGCGCTGTCCCGGGCCGAGCGGCCGGTGTTCGTTGCCGGACGCGGCGGGCTGGGCGCGCGCACCGAGCTCGAGTCGCTCGCTGAGGCGACCGGCGCGCTGCTGGCGACGTCGGCGGTGGCGAAGGGCCTCTTCCACGGCAACCCCTGGTCGCTGGACGTGTCCGGCGGCTTCGCCTCACCGCTGGCCGCGGAGCTCATCACCGGGGCCGACCTCATCGTCGGCTGGGGGTGTGCGCTCAACATGTGGACGATGCGGCACGGCAAGCTGATCGCGCCCGGCACGTCGGTGGTGCAGGTCGACCTCGAGCAGGAGGCCCTCGGAGCCACCCGCCCGATCGACCTCGGTGTCCTCGGGGACGTCGGCGCGACGGCTTCGGCGGTGCGCGGGGCGCTCGCCCTGCCGGACCGGCCGGGCTACCGATCCGACGCGGTGCGCGAGCGGATCGCGACCGAGGGGTCGTGGCGCCAGGTGCCCTTCGACGACGAGTCGGGCGACGGACGCATCGACCCCCGCACGTTCACCCTCGCGCTGGACGAGCTGCTGCCGACCGAGCGGGTCGTCGGCGTCGACTCCGGCAACTTCATGGGCTACCCGAGCATGTTCCTCGCCGTGCCCGACGAGCGCGCCTTCTGCTTCACCCAGGCCTTCCAGTCGATCGGGCTCGGGCTCGCCACGGCCATCGGTGCCGCGCTGGCCCAGCCGGACCGGCTGCCAGTCGCCGCGCTCGGCGACGGTGGCGCCCTGATGTCGATCGCCGAGCTGGAGACGGTCGCACGGCTGGGGATCCCCATGGTGGTCGCGGTCTACGACGACGAGGCCTACGGCGCGGAGGTCCACCACTTCGGTCCAGACGACTTCCCGTTGGACACAGTGCAGTTTCCGCCGACCGACATCGCCGCGATCGGGCGCGGCTTCGGCTTCGACGCGGTCACGGTGCGCGGGCCCGACGACCTCGGGCCGGTGCGTGAATGGGTCGACGGGCCACGCACGGCGCCGCTGCTCATCGACGCCAAGGTGACCAAGGATCGCGGCTCCTGGTGGCTGCAGGAGGCGTTCGGCCACTGATCACGTGGGCTGGTGGTCCTTGAGCCAGGCCGCGCCACGGCGGGCCGACGCTCGTGACAGCCAGGCGTCCTGCACCACTTCCGCCACCTCCGGGTAGGTGAGCTCCCCGATGCGGCTGGCGCGCAGCAGCACCGACGGGTGCCCGTCGAAGTGGCTCGTCGTGAAGAAGGGCGAACGTTCGTCCTGGACCCTCGCCTGCTTCTCCGACTCGGCGTCCACCCAGAAGACGATCACGTCCGGATAGGGCTCGCCCGTCACCGGGTCAACCGCGTCACTGCGCGGTGTCCGGAAGAAGACGAACGACTTGCCACCCACCTGATAGACCGGGTTCCCGCGCGTCCCGACCTCGACCGTGACGTGCGGCATGGCAGTGGCCAGGTCGTGCACGTCGTTGATCCGGGCGGCCCGACGTCTCTCCTTCGGCACCCCGACAGGCTAAACGACCGGCGGCTGGTCGAGGCATCGGCGCGACCGATGAGGACGACGCGGTATGTCGTCTCGTTGACGACCGAAACCGATGTGTGACATGTTCGGACGCATCATGGCCAGCCCGCTCAGCCCCCTCTGGGCCGCCCGGTCGGTGGCGGTGGTCGGCGCGACCGACCGTGCCGGGGCCCTCGGCCGGCTTCCCGTGGCGTACCTCCAGCGGTTCGGGTACGCCGGCCGCATCCTGCCGGTGAACCCGAAGGCCGACACCGTGCTGGGCCTGCCGGCTTACCCGACCGTGGCCGCGGCCCGGGCAGCAACCGGCGAGCCGGTCGAGCTGGCACTGCTGATGGTCGCGGCGGCGCGGGTGCCCGACGCGATCGACGACTGCGCCGCGGCGGGCGTGCCGGTCGCCGTCGTGATGTCGTCGGGCTTCGCCGAGGCGGGCGACGAGGGCGCAGCGCTCCAGGACGAGGCGATCCATCGGGCCCGTGCCGGCGGTGTCCGCCTGGTCGGCCCGAACTGCATCGGAACCGTCGGCTTCGCGGCCGGGCAGGTGACGTCCTTCTCGCCATTGTTCTCCGCCGACGACGTGCCGATGCGCTCGGGCTCGGTGGGCTTCGTCAGCCAGAGCGGCGCGTTGGGCTACGGCGCCGTCAGCCTCGCACTGGCGCGCGGTCTCGGTCTGGGCTGGGCCGTGAACACCGGCAACGAGGCCGACATCGACGCAGTCGAGGTCCTCACCGAGCTGGCCGGGCTGGACGAGTGCCACGCGCTGCTGGGCTACGTCGAGTCGCTAAGCGACGGCGCAGGCCTGCGGCGGCTCGCGGCTCTTGGCAAGCCGATCGCGCTGATCAAGGCCGGCTCGTCGGAGGCCGGAGCCCGCGCCGCCGCCTCGCACACCGGAGCACTCGCCGCCTCCGACACCGTGGTCGACGGCGTGCTGCGCCAGCTGCACATCGCACGCGCACGTGACGTCGACGAGCTGCTCGACCTCGGCGACGCCTTCGAGACACCCCGACGGCCGATGGGGACTCGCGTCGCGGTCGTGACGACCAGCGGCGGGTCGGGCATCCTCGCCGCCGACGCCATCGCCACCCGCGGCCTCGACCTCGCGGCTTTCTGCCCCGCCACGCAACAGGCGCTGCACGCGATCGTGCCGGCCTTCGGCTCCGCCGCCAACCCGGTCGACATCACGGCGACCGTGATGAGCGACCCGGCCCTGTTCGACCGATGCCTGGATGCCGTCGCAGACGACCCGGGCGTCGACTCGGTGCTGGCCTGCTTCTGCGTGCTCACAGGAGGCGACGTCGATCGCATGGTCGCGTCGCTCGGGCGGGTGGCCGAGCGGACGGGGAAGCCGGTGCTCGTCGCGCGCACGGGTGCGGACTTCCTCGCACCGAAGGCCGCGGAGGCGCTGCGCGCTGCCGGCATCCCGGCCTACCCGACACCGGCCCGGGCGGTTCGCGCGCTGGCCGCGCTGTGGGAGACCCGGCCGCGCGATCGTGGCACCGCCGCGCTCACCGTGGCCGGCGTGGCTGCTCCGGACGCGGGCGCGAGCGAGGTCGAGCTCAAGGGCCAGCTCGCGAGCGCCGGGTTGCCGACACCGCGCGGCAGGCTGGCGACCGACGCGGCGGACGCCACCGCGGCCGTGACCGAGGTCGGCGGCCGGGCGGTGCTCAAGGCGGTCGTGGCCGACCTGCTGCACAAGACCGAGGCGGGCGGGGTCGTCCTTGACGTGGACGCGGGTGCCGCGGGTGAGGCGTACGACCGGCTGGCGGCGCTCGGCGGCGACGTGCTGGTCGAGGAGGCGGTCACCGGCGGGGCCGAGCTGCTCGTCGGCATCGCGCCGACCCCGATGGGCCAGGTGCTCACGCTGGCTTCCGGCGGTGTCCTCACCGAGGTGCTCGACGACGCCGTGTTCCGCCTGTTGCCGGTGGCCGAGGAGGACGCCCGCGAGATGGTCGCTGACCTGCGGGGTGCCGCCGTGCTGCACGGCGTGCGCGGTCGCCCCGCGCTCGACGTCGAGGCTCTCGTCCAGCTGCTCGTCTCGGTGTCGGCCGCCGTCCAGGGGTGGCCGGCCGGCTACGAGCTCGACCTCAACCCGGTGCTCGTGCTCGCGGACGGGGTACGGCTGCTCG
The DNA here is from genome assembly GCA_038246575.1 of Actinomycetes bacterium. Taxonomy (GTDB): domain Bacteria; phylum Actinomycetota; class Actinomycetes; order JACCUZ01; family JACCUZ01; genus JACCUZ01. The sequence continues at coordinate 19,688 of JBBRVU010000033.1, forward strand.
ACGCCGCCTACATCGCTCCCGGCACTGCCACGGACGGGGGGGCCTGAAGCATGGACGTCGGCCAGGTCGTCGCACGAGCGGCTTTGCGATTCGGCGACCGGGTCGCCGTCGAGGGTCCGGAGCGCACGCTGACCTTCACGCAGCTCGGCGACCGGATCGCCCGGCTGGCCAACGGTCTGCGCGCCATGGGTCTCGAGGATGGCGACCGGGTCCTCGACCTGCAGTCCAACTCCACGACGTACCTGGAGACCGACCTGGCGATCCGCGCCGCCGGCCTGGTGCGGGTGGCCCTGAACTACCGGCTGCACCCGAGTGATTGGGAGCGCATCGCCGACGACTCCGGCGCCGTCGCGCTGGTCTACGACGCGCGGTTCGCCGAGCAGACCGAGGCGCTTCGGTCCGGCCTCCGCAACGAGCGCGTCGTGGTGGTCGGAAAGGGGCCGGGCACCGAGTACGACCAGCTGCTGGAGGCGCCGACGACGACACTGCCGCCGGTGGACGCCGACGCGCTCTGCGGCCTGCACTACTCCAGCGGCACCACAGGTCACCCCAAGGGGGCGCAGCGCACGCATCGCAACTGGATCGCGTGCCTGGTGAACATAACCCACGACGTGCTGGGCGGGCCACCTGGCCCGCGCGACGTCTACGCGCACGCAGGCCCCGTCACGCACACCAGCGGGCTGTTCGTGCTGCCTTTCCTCGCCTCGGGCGCCCGGCAGCTGGTGATGCCGACCTGGGACCCCGAGGCGTTCGTCGACGCGGTCGAGCACCGAGGCGTCACGCACACCGCGATGGTGCCGACGATGGTGGCGCGGCTGCTCGCCCGCCCCGACGTCGACCGCGAACGGATGAGTGGCTTGCGGATGCTCGGCTACGCCGGTGCCCCGATGCCGCCGGAGCAGATGCGCCAGGCGCACGACCGGCTCACCCCCAACCTCGTCCAGTACTACGGGCTGGTCGAGGCGATCCCGCCGGTCACGCTGCTCGACGCCGCCGACCACGAACGCGGTCTGGCCGGCGAGCCGGATCTGCTCACGTCCGCCGGACGCCCGGCGCTGGGGGTCGAGCTCGACGTCGTCGACGAGGACGGCCGGTCGGTCCCCGCGGGCGAGATCGGCGAGGTGGTCACTCGCGGCGACCACGTGATGCGCGGCTACTGGAACGCGGCGAGCCGTGACGATCTCGGCAAGAGCGTGGTCGACGGCTGGTTGCACACCGGCGACCTCGGCCGGCTCGACGCCGAGGGTCGGCTCTACCTCGTCGACCGCAAGGGCGACATGATCATCTCGGGCGGCTACAACATCTACCCACGCGAGGTGGAGGACGTGATTGCGGAGGTGCCCGGCGTTGCGGAGGTCGCGGTGCTCGGCATCGACGACGCCGACTGGGGCCAGCGGGTCACGGCGCTCTACACCGTGCGCGATGGTGCCAGTGTCCGCGACGATGACGTGATGGAGCACTGCGCGTCGCGGCTCGCGTCGTACAAGAAGCCCAAGGCGCTGCGCCGGGTCGACGCCTTCCCGCTCAACGCCAACGGGAAGATCGCCAAGAAGGTCCTGCGCGAGCAGCTGGGGACGACCTGATGGACCGGCTGCGCCCCGACTACGCGCCCGAGGGCGCCGAGCACCCCGGCGACTACCCGTACACCCGAGGCGTCTCGGCGGAGCCCAAGCCCTGGATCATGGGGCAGTACGCCGGGTTCGGCACGGCAGCCGACTCCAACCGGCGGTTCAAGGCGCTGCTCGACGCAGGTGTCACGGGTTTCTCCGTCGCGCTGGACCTGCCGACCCAGATGGGGCTGGACTCCGACGACCCGCGCGCCGCCGGCGAGGTCGGCCGCGTCGGTGTCGCTATCGACTCGCTCGCCGACATCGAGACCCTGATGGACGGCATCCCGCTCGAGTCGATCTCGCAGGTCCGCACGACGGCGAACTCGATCGGCTACGTCTGGGCAGCGCTGTTCATCGCGCTGGCCGACAAACGGGGCGTCGAGCCGAGCGAGTTCGGGATGTTCATCCAGAACGACGTGCTCAAGGAGTTCATCGCTCGCGGCACCCAGGTGTTCCCGCCCGAGCCGTCGCTGCGACTGGCCGTCGACACCATCGAGCACCTGGCCAAGCACCTGCCGGGGTGGGTGCCGCTGGCGATGTCGGGCTACCACATCCGCGAGTCGGGCGCCGACGCCGTGCAGGAGATCGCGTTCACGTTCGCCAACGCGCGCGCGTACCTCGACGAGGTCGTCCGGCGCGGTGTGCCCATCGACGAGGTGGCGCCGACACTGTTCACCTTTCTCGCCATCACGATGGACTTCCTGCCGGAGGTGGCCAAGTTCCGTGCCGCCAGGCGGGTCTGGGCACGGCTGCTCAAGGAGAAGTACGGCGCGACCGACCCGAGGTCCCAGCAGCTGCGCATCTTCGCGTTCACCGCCGGCTCGACGCTCACCGCGCAGCAGCCGCTGAACAACGTCGCCCGCGCAACGCTCGAGGCCATGTCTGCGGCGCTGGCCGGGGTGCAGACCATGCACGTGTCGGCCTATGACGAGGCGCTCGGCGTGCCGACCGAGGCGGCGGCCACGCTGGCGCTGCGGACGCAGCAGGTCGTCGCGTTCGAGACCGGGGTGGGCGACACGCTCGACCCGCTCGCCGGCTCGTACGCCGTGGAGAGCCTCACCGACGACCTGGAGGCGCGCATCTGGGCGGCACTCGACGACATCGAGCAACGCGGCGGGGCCCTTGCCTGCATCGCGAGCGGCTTCTTCGCCGAGGCGCTGTCCGAGGCGGCGTACGGGCTGGCGCGCGAGGTCGAGTCCGGCGAGCGCGTGGTCGTGGGTGTGAACCGCTACCCGGCCGCGACCGAGCCGCTGGAGGTCTTCGGCGTCGACCCCGCGACCGAGGCCGGGCAGGTGGCGTCGCTGGCCCGGTTGCGGACTGACCGCGACGCGACGCGGGTCGAGGCGGCGCTCACCGAGCTCGGCCGGGCGGCCCGGGCCGGGCAGAACGTGGTGCCGGCCTGCGTCGAGGCCGTCACGGCGTACGCCACCGTCGGCGAGATCGTCGCCGTCCTGCGCACCGTCCACGGCACGTGGCAACCCACCGCCACCTTCTGACGCCCCCGCCCCCTTCCCCATCCCCCCCGTCCCCTTCCCCTTCCCCTTCCCCTTCCCCGTCCCCTTCCCCTTCCCCGTTGATCATGCAGTTGCGGGAGTTCCCACTCCTGCATGATCGACAGGGGATTGCGGGGCGCTGACCTGCGGCGACGCACAAGATCCCCATTGCTGCATGATCAACTGGGAATTGATCATGCAGGAATGGGGATCTTGGTGCGCGGGGTAGGCGGGGTACGCGGGGGGGCGGGGGCAGGGCGGGGCTGGTCCGGGCTCGTTCTGGGGCGCGGTTAGGCTCGCTCGGTGGCGAGCCGGGAGTCCGACTGGGAGGGCGTGCGCCTGCATGTCGTGACCGGCAAGGGTGGCACCGGCAAGACCACCGTTGCCGCAGCGCTGGCGCTGGCGCTGGCCTCGCACGGCGGCCGAGTGCTCCTGGTCGAGGTCGAGAACCGGCAGGGCATCGCCCAGCTCTTCGACACGCCTCCATTGCCGTACGCCGAGAAGAAGGTCGCCGTCGGGCCGGACGGCGGCGACGTCTACGCCCTGGCTGTGGACCCCGAGGAAGCGCTTCTGGAGTACCTCGAGATGTTCTACAAGCTCGGCCGCGCCGGTCGGGCGCTGCGCAAGATCGGGGCCATCGACTTCGCCACGACGATCGCTCCCGGCATGCGCGACGTGCTGCTCACCGGGAAGCTGTACGAGGCCGTGCGCCGTCAGACCGACAGGAAGCGTCCGCTCTACGACGCCGTCGTGCTCGACGCGCCGCCGACCGGGCGGATCACCCGTTTCCTCGGTGTCAATGCCGAGGTCGCCGGGCTCGCCCGCGTCGGCCCGATCCGCGGCCAGGCCGACTCGATCATGGGGTTGCTGCGCTCACCGCAGACCGTCGTGCACGTGGTGACACTGCTGGAGGAGATGCCGGTGCAGGAGACCGCCGACGCGATCACCGAGCTGACCGACGCGGGCCTGCCGGTCGGCGGCGTCGTCGTCAACGCCGTCCGGGCCCCGCTGCTCAAGCAGGCCGACCTCACCGCCGCGGCCAAGGGCCAGCTCGACCGCGAGCAGGTGGAGCTGGGCCTCAAGACGGCCGGTGTCAGCGGCCGCACGTCGGTGGTCGATGCCCTGCTCGCCGAGGCGGCCGAGCACGCCGAACGGGTCGCGCTGGAGAAGCGGGAGCGGCGCACCATCAAGGCGTTGGCCAGGCCCACCTACGAGCTGCCGCTGCTCACCGAGGGCGTCGACCTCGGCGGCCTCTACCGCCTGGCGGACGACCTCTGCCGCCAGGGCATGTCGTGACCAGCCCCGCGCTGGACATCGACAAGGTCCTCAGCAACAAGGCCACCCGCATCGTCGTGTGCTGCGGCTCCGGCGGGGTGGGCAAGACCACGACGGCGGCGGCGATCGGCCTGCGCGCCGCCGAGCAGGGTCGCACCGTGGTCGTGCTCACCATCGACCCGGCCCGCCGGCTGGCCCAGTCGATGGGCCTGGCCGCACTGGACAACACCCCGCGCCGGGTGGCCGGGGTCGACGACGCCAACGGCGGGTCGCTGGACGCCATGATGCTGGACATGAAGCGGACCTTCGACGAGGTCGTGCTGGCCCACTCCACCCCCGAACGGGCCCAGGTGATCATGGACAACCCCTTCTACCAGTCGCTGTCGTCCAGCTTCTCGGGCACGCAGGAGTACATGGCGATGGAGAAGCTCGGGCAGCTGCGCGCCCAGGCCCGGTGGGACCTGATCGTTGTCGACACCCCGCCGAGCCGCTCGGCGCTGGACTTCCTCGACGCGCCCAAGCGGCTCGGGTCCTTCCTCGACGGCCGGTTCATCAAGGTGCTGATGGGTGGGGCCCGCAGTGGTGGTCGCGCCTACCTCAAGGTCCTCGGCGCCGGACTGGGCGCCGTCACCTCCGTCCTGACCAAGCTGCTCGGCGCCCAGGTGCTCAAGGACCTGCAGGCGTTCATCGCCGCCCTGGACACCATGTTCGGCGGGTTCCGGGAGCGCGCCGAGTCGACCTACCGGCTCCTGCAGGCCCGCGGGACGTCCTTCGTCGTTGTCGCCGCCCCCGAGCGGGACGCGCTGCGCGAGGCGTCCTACTTCGTGGAGCGCCTCGGCGAGGAGAGGATGCCGCTGACCGGGCTGGTGCTCAACCGGGTGCACGTCACCGGCGCGAAGACACTGTCCGCAGCCCGCGCCACGGCCGGGTCGGAGACCCTCGACGAGGTCAAGGAGCACCCGGTCACCTCGGGCCTGCTCCGACTGCACGCCGACCGGATGCGGCTGATCGAGCGTGAACAGTCACTGCGCGGGCGGTTCACCGCAGCCCATCCTGCGGTGCCGGTGGTCGACGTGCCCGCCCAGCCGGGGGACGTCCACGACCTGGCCGGCCTGCGGGTGGTGGGCGCCGCGCTCGCCGGCCGCTAGGGCCCGGACGTACGCAACGTGGCGACCCTCCCCTCCAGGATCGCCCCGGTATCCGCTCTCGTCACGAGAGCCGCAACGAGGACGTGCTGCTACATCGCCACCGGGAGATCGGTCGGCCGCTGGCCGTGGAGGAACTCGTCGCGGGCCGTCTCGAGCAGGGACCGCCAGGAGGTCACGTTCGGGCGGCGGCGCAGCAGGGCCCGCCGCTCACGCTCGGTCATGCCACCCCACACACCGAACTCGACCCGGTTGTCGAGGGAGTCGGCGAGGCACTCGGTGCGCACGGGGCAGCCCATGCACACCGCCTTGGCGCGGTTCTGCGCCGCGCCCTGCACGAACAGCTCGTCGGGATCTTTCGTCCTGCAGGCGCCGCGAGCGGCCCAGTCATCTACCCACGTCATTGCTTGGTCCTCCGTGCCGTGCACGCCCCCCGGGAGCCGTGCGATGTGGTACATGTGTTGCAGGTGGTGTGAAGGACGGTACGGAAGAAGGCACCGGGGCCAACAGGACCGTTCGGCCCAAATCGACCTAGTCAGTACGGACTAGTGGTGCACTACCAATGGTGGCCGCAACGTACCCTGGGGCCCATGGAGTCACTGGGATCCTCGCCAGACGGCGGCTTCGTGACCCGACTTGCCCTGTTCCTGGGCGTCAGCGTCCTCACCGGTGCCCTGGTCGCCGGCCTGGCCCTCCCCCTCGTCGGGGGCGTCGGGCTGGTCGCTCGTGACTCCGCGGACGGGTTCGAGTCGTTGCCCGCCGAGCTGCAGATCCCCCCGCTGCCGCAGCGGTCGCGGATCCTGGCCTCCGACGGCTCTCTGATCGCCACGTTCTTCTACGAGAACCGCGTCTCGGTGCAGCTCTCCGACGTCGCCCCGGTGATGCGCAAAGCCATCGTGGCGATCGAGGACTCGCGGTTCTACGAGCACGGCGGCATCGACCTCCGGGGCACCATCCGGGCCTTCGTCAACAACCAGTCCGGCGCCGACGTCCAGGGTGGCTCGACGCTCACCCAGCAGTACGTCAAGCAGGTCCTGCTCGAGCAGGCCGACCAGATCACCAACGAGAAGAAGCGCACCGCCGCGCTGCGGGCCGCGACCGAGCAGAGTTACAGCCGCAAGCTGCGCGAGCTGCGCTACGCGGTCGCCGTCGAGGAGAAGTACACCAAGCAGCAGATCCTCGAGCGCTACCTCAACATCGCCTACTTCGGTGCCACGGCGTACGGCGTGGAGGCGGCCGCCAAGCGGTACTTCCGGACCACGGCCCGGGAGCTGAACCTCGAGCAGGCCGCCCTGCTGGCGGGCATCGTCCAGCAGCCCACGGCCTTCGACCCGCTGCGCAACCCGGACCGGGCGCTCGCCCGGCGCAACGTCGTGCTGACCCGGATGGGCCAGGTCGGGCTCGCGAACCCGGCCGATGTCGCCGCCGCCAAGGCCAAGCCGCTGGAGCTCAAGCCGCAGAAGCGCCTCGGCAACGGCTGCCAGGACTCCAAGGTCGCGTTCTTCTGCGACTTCGTGCTCAAGACCATCCTCAACCGCAAGGAGTTCGGCGCGGCGAAATCTGACCGGGTCAAGCTGCTGCTGCGCGGCGGCCTGACGATCACCACGACCTTGGATCGCGCGGCCCAGCGCAACGCGCAGGCTGCCCTCGCCGACTACGTGAACAAGCGCGACAAGGTGGCCTCGGCCCTGGTTGCGGTCCAGCCCGGGACCGGTCAGATCCGCGCCATGGCGGTCAGCCGCGGCTTCGGCGACGGCAAGGGCGAGATCCAGTTCAACCCCGCCACCGACCGCGCCTACGGCGGCAGCAACGGATTCCAAGCCGGGTCGACGTTCAAGCCTTTCGTCGCGGCGGCAGCACTTGAGGCCGGATACCCCTTCAGCTACTCCATCTTCTCGCCGTACCAGGCCACGATCGGCAACGTGAAGGGCTGCGGCGAGACCCTCACCGACCCGTGGAAGCCGTTCAACGAGACCACGAGCGAGAACGGCACCTACACGCTGCAGACGGGCATCGAGGGGTCGATCAACACCTACTTCGCCCAGCTCGAGGAACGCGTCGGCGTCTGTCGGCCCTGGCAGATCGCGAAGGCGCTGGGGATGAACCGCGCCGACGGCCAGCCGCTGGTCGGGCCCTTCAAGACCTTCACTCTCGGCGTCGACGAGGTGTCGCCGCTGTCGATGGCCGAGGCCTACGCGACGTTCGCGGCGCGGGGGATGCACTGCAACTCGATCGCCATCCTCGAGGCAACCGACCCGTCCGGCCAACGGCTGGCGGTCCCGAAGCCCCGCTGCAACCAGGCCCTCGACGAGGACATCGCCGATGGCGTCAACGCCCTCCTGCAGGGCGTGATCCAGAACGGCACCGGCCGGCGCGCCTCGATCGGGCGGCCGGCGGCCGGCAAGACCGGCACGACCAACCGCCGGGTCTCGGTGTGGTTCGTCGGCTACACCCCCGAGCTCGCCACCGCGGTCTGGGCCGGCAACCCGAGCCCGCCCAAGAACGGCTACCCCCTGTCCAACCGGGTGATCGGCGGCGTCTACTACGGCGACGTCTGCGGCGGGTGCCTCCCCGGCCCTATCTGGCAGCAGATGATGAGCCGCACCCTGGCCGGAACCCCGGCCAGCTCGTTCATCCAGGCGCCGGACAACGTGCGCAGCGGCAGCTCGATCTCGATCCCCCGGCTCACTGGCACGTCGGTGAACGAGGCGAAGCAGGCGCTGCGGGCCATCGACCTAGACCCGGTGGTCAACAGCAGCCGGGTCTTCGCAACGTACGCGGCGGAAGGCACGGTCGCCTTCACCTATCCCGGCACCGGCGCCTCGGTCTACCCAGGCCAGCGCGTGGTGATCTACATCAGCAACGGTTCCCCACCCGCGCCCGACCCCCAGCAGCCGGAGCCGGCTCAGCCTGAGCCCGGCCAGACCACGCTGGGCCCGCAACCGCAGCCCGACCCGCAGAACGGCGGCGGCAACGGGAACGGGAACGGGAACGGCGGGGGCTAACC
>JBBRVU010000034.1:0-27926 GCA_038246575.1 Actinomycetes bacterium
CCAAGCGTGACCTCGAGGAGATCGTGCAGTTCCTCCGCGAGCCCGATCGAGCGCGGCGGCTCGGGGACCGGGTGCCACGCGGCGTGCTGCTCGTCGGCCCGCCCGGCACCGGCAAGACGCTGTTGGCGCGCGCGGTCGCGGGCGAGGCCGGCGTGCCGTTCTACTCGATCTCCGGATCGGACTTCGTCGAGATGTTCGTGGGCGTCGGTGCATCCCGGGTGCGTGACCTGTTCGAGCAGGCCAAGACCAACGCTCCGGCCATCGTCTTCGTCGACGAGATCGACGCGGTCGGCCGCCACCGCGGTGCCGGCATGGGTGGCGGGCACGACGAGCGCGAGCAGACGCTGAACCAGCTGCTGGTCGAGATGGACGGCTTCGACGTCAAGGGTGGGGTCATCCTGATCGCCGCCACCAACCGGCCCGACATCCTCGACCCGGCGCTGCTGCGACCCGGCCGCTTCGACCGGCAGATCGCGGTCGAGCGCCCCGACCTGCTGGGCCGTTTCGAGATCCTGCAGGTGCACTCCAAGGGCAAGCCGCTGGCCGAGGGCATCGACCTCAAGGCGTTCGCCCGGCGTACGCCCGGATTCACCGGTGCCGACCTCGCCAACGTCCTCAACGAGGCCGCGCTGCTCACCGCGCGCTCTGACCTGAAGCTCATCGACGCACACGCGCTGGACGAGGCCATCGACCGCGTGGTCGCCGGTCCGCAGAAGCGCACCCGCATCATGAGCGACCGGGAGAAGAAGATCACCGCCTATCACGAGGGCGGGCACGCTCTGGTGGCGGCGGCGCTCCCGAACTCCGACCCGGTGCACAAGATCACGATCCTGTCCCGAGGGCGGGCCCTGGGTTACACGATGGTGCTGCCGGACGAGGAGCGTTACTCCACGACCCGCAACGAGATGCTCGACCAGCTCGCCTACATGCTGGGTGGGCGGGCTGCGGAGGAGATCGTCTTCCACGACCCGACCACCGGCGCGGCCAACGACATCGAGAAGGCGACCGGGGTCGCCCGCGCCATGGTGACCCAGTTCGGCATGACCGAACGCGTCGGGGCGATCAAGCTCGGCGAGAGCGGCGGCGAGCCGTTCATGGGTCGCGACATGGGCCATCAGCGCGACTACTCCGAAGAGGTTGCCGGCATCATCGACGAGGAGGTCAAGCGCCTCATCGAGACCGCGCACGACGAGGCCTGGGAGATCCTGGTCGACAACCGCGACGTGCTCGACCAGCTCGTGCTCGAGCTGCTGGAGAAGGAGACCCTCGACAAGGCCCAGGTCGCCGCGATCTTCACCGACATCCGCAAGCGATCAGCGCGCCCGGCGTGGACCGGCTCGGCGAAGCGTGCGCCGCAGGCGGGTCCGGTGATGACTCCCAAGGAGCTGGCCTCGCCCAACGGCAAGGACAAGGAGCACAGCATGGGCATCGCGACACCGACCGACGTCCCTGACTCCACGTTGCCGTCCGATGAGATCCCGGGTCGTCCGCTGGGGTTCGAGGCCTGAACCGGTGGTCGGTGAGTACAACCACGACGGCGTCGCCAAAGCGGTCCGCGACCTTCTCGCGGCGATCGGCGAGGACCCGGACCGCGACGGTCTGCGGGACACGCCCCAACGCGTGGCGCGCGCCTACCGCGAGATCTTCGGTGGCCTGTGGGAGGAACCCGGCGACGTCCTGACCACCACGTTCGACGTCAGTCACGACGAGCTCGTCCTCGTCAAGGACATCGAGGTCCGCAGCACCTGCGAGCACCACCTTGTCCCCTTCGCCGGGGTCGCTCACGTCGGCTACATCCCCGGTCCTGCTGGGCAGATCACCGGGCTCTCGAAGCTGGCCCGGCTGGTGGACGTCTATGCCCGTCGCCCGCAGGTGCAGGAGCGCATGACCACCCAGATCGCCGACGCGATGATGAATGGTCTCGAACCCCGTGGCGCCATCGTCGTCATCGAGTGCGAGCACCTGTGCATGTCGATGCGTGGCATCCGCAAGCCAGGAGCCCGCACCGTCACCTCGGCGGTGCGCGGACAGCTGCGCGACCCCACCACCCGGGCCGAGGCGATGAGCCTCATCGTCGCGCGGTGACCCTTCATCCGACGGGCCTGCCCGGGCATCTTGTCGAGGTGGACCGCACCCTGGTGATGGGCGTGGTCAACGTCACCCCGGACTCGTTCTCCGACGGGGGCGCCTACCTCGCGGCGGCTGCCGCGGTCGAGCACGGCCTGGCGCTTCGGGACGAGGGTGCCGATCTCGTCGACGTCGGCGGCGAGTCGACACGTCCAGGAGCCGGCCGGGTCGATGCCGACGAGGAGCTGCGCCGGGTGCTCCCGGTCGTGCGCGAGCTGTCCGCCGCGGGAGTCGCCGTGAGCATCGACACGATGCGCGCCTCCGTCGCCGCTGCGGCGATCGAGGCCGGAGCCTGCATCGTCAACGACGTCAGCGGGGGACTGGCCGATCCTGAGATGGCCAGGGTCGTGACGGGCGCTGTGGTGCCGTACGTCGTCATGCACTGGCGTGGTCACAGCGTCGACATGGCCGGCCGAGCGGTCTATACCGACGTCGTCGCCGAGGTCGTGACCGAGCTGCGCCGTCGCATCGACGACCTGGTCGCCGCTGGTGTCGACGAGACCCAGGTCATCCTGGACCCCGGCATCGGGTTCGCGAAGGACGCCGGCCACAACTGGTCCCTGCTCGCCCACCTGGAGAAGCTCGCGGCGCTGGGCCGGCCACTGCTCGTCGGGGCCTCGCGCAAGAGCTTTCTCGGCGCCCTGCTGGCCGACAACGACGGCGAGCCCAGGGCGGCCGACGGCCGTGACGTCGCCACGGCCGTCCTGTCATCGGTGGTCGCAGAGCAGCGCGTCTGGGGCGTCCGGGTCCACGCCGTCCGGCCGACCGTCGACGCGATCCGGGTCACCCGCGCGCTGGCAGAGGCCCGATGAGGCACCGACCATGACCGAGACCCGGGCGGCCGACCTCGACGCCGTGCGCGCGGCCAACACGGCGCTATACGACGCCTTCGAGACCGGCGACATCGACCTGATGGGAGCCGTCTGGGTCGACGACCCGGAGCAGCCGGAAGAGGTGATGTGCGTACACCCGGGGTGGGCACCCGTGCACGGCCGAGGACCGGTGCTTCGCTCTTGGTCGATGATCATGGCCAACACGGCGTACATCCAGTTCGTGCTCACCGACGTCGACATCCGGCTCGACGGCGACGTCGCCGTCGTCACCTGCGCGGAGAACATCCTCACCGGGTTGCCCGAGCAGGAGGGCGCGCAGTCCGACGGGTTCGCCGGCGGGCGGGCTGTCGCGACCAACGTGTTCCGGCGGACGTCGTCGGGCTGGCGGCTGTGGGTGCACCACGCGTCTCCGGTGCTCTCGACCGGGGAGGGCTCATGACCGGGGGTTCGGACCAAATAGTGCTGCGAGGGCTGCGCGGCCACGGCTATCACGGCGTCTACCTGCACGAGCGCGAGACCGGTCAGCTGTTCGTCGTCGACGTGACGCTCGTCATCGACCTGGCGCCGGCCGCCGCAAGCGACGACGTCCTCGACACGGTGCACTACGGCGAACTGGCCGAGCAGGTCGTGGCCGTCGTCGAGGGCGAGCCCGTTGCGCTGATCGAGACGCTCGCGACCCGGATCGCGACACTGTGTCTGGAGAATGCTGCCGTCGAGCAGGTCGAGGTGACCGTGCACAAGCCGCAGGCGCCGGTCCAGGTGGGCTTCGAGGACGTCGCGGTCACTATCGTGCGGTCACGATGACCTCGACCACGACAAGCAAACGGCCGCTGCGCACAGCGGCGCTCGCCCGCGGGAGCAACGAGGGCGACCCACTCGCGATGCTGCAGGGCGCTGTCGACTCGATGGCAGACACCCCCGGGCTCACGGTGACCGCGCTGTCGCCCGTCTACGAGACCGACCCCGTGGGCGGCCCCGACCAGCCCCAGTTCCTCAACGCGGTCGTGCTCGTGGAGACGGTCCTCTCACCGCGCACCCTGCTCGAGCGCAGCCACGCGATCGAGGAGGCCTTCGGCCGGGAGCGGCGCGAGCATTGGGGCCCTCGGACACTGGACATCGACGTCTTGGTGGTGGGCGACCAGGTGGTCGTCCACCACGCGGTGACTGTGCCACACCCGCGGGCACACGAGCGGGCGTTCGTCCTGGTCCCCTGGCACGACGTCGATCCCGACGCCTCCGTTCCCGGCCGTGGTCCGGTGTCGGAGCTGCTGGCCGAGCTCGACCGGTCCGGTGTCCAGGCGCGAACGGATCTCGTGCTCGAGCTCCCGGCGTGACGGCTCCGCGCATGCAGTCGACTCGGATCACGATCCTGGTGGCCATGCTGCTCGCGCTGGCGGCCGTCGTCTGGGGCGCGCTGCGCATAGCGGAGACCCGCGGCGCCACGCTGCCGACCCTCTCCTGGTCGGCGCCCGCCCTTGTCGCCCTGCTCGCCGTCGTGGTGCTCGTCACCGCGATCGCCCTGCGGAGCCGGCTGAGCGCCGGCCGGCGGCCCGACCCGTTGGGGATGGCCCGGATGGCCGTCCTGGGCAAGGCCAGCGCGCACGTCGGGCCGATCGTCGGCGGGTTCTACCTCGGCTACCTGCTGCTGCTCGTTGCCCGGCTGGACGTCGTCGACCGCCGCGAGCGTGCGCTGCTGTGCCTCGGCGCCCTGCTCGCAGCGGTCCTGCTGTCCGCAGCCGGTCTGTGGCTGGAGCGCAGCTGCCGGGTCCGCGGCACAGAGGACGACGACATCCCCGGGGCCCGGGCCTGAGCGCTCGGGTCAGGCGGTCGGCACGATGTCCAGCTCGACCGCCTCGGGATCGACGCCCTGCAGGTCGGACTCGACCGAGCGGCGCAGCGCCTCGTGCAAGGTCGTGGGGGTGAGCACGCCGACGTAGCGGTCGCCGTCGAGGACGGCCACCCAGCCCGCGTCGTGCTGCAGCATCTCGGCGAAGGCACCCTTGAGCGACGAGCCGACCCGCACCCACGCCTCCATCCGGCGCGCCCGGTCGGCCACGGTCGCGTCCCCGCTCTCGTCGGCCGCCAGCCATCCGTGCAGGTTCTCCTGGTCGTCGAGCACGACCCCCCACCGCGCACCGCTGGCTTGCAGGGATGAAGAGGCATCGGCCAGCCGGTCGTCGAGGTGGACCACCGGTGGGTGCTCGAGCACGACCTCGTCGATCGTGGTCACCGAGAGCCGCTTGAGTCCCCGGTCGCTGCCCACGAACCTCTTCACGAAGTCGGTGGCCGGGTCGCCGAGGATGCGTGCCGGCGCGTCGTACTGCTCGAGCGAACCGCCATCGGCGAAGACCGCGATCCGGTCACCCATCCGGACGGCCTCGTCGAGGTCGTGCGTCACGAACATCACCGTCTTGCGCAGCTCGCGCTGCAGCCGCACGAACTCCGCCTGCAGCCGGTCGCGCACGATCGGGTCGACGGCGCCGAACGGCTCGTCCATCAGCAGCACGGGCGGGTCAGCGGCGAGCGCCCGAGCGACACCGACGCGCTGGCGTTGCCCACCGGAGAGCTGGTGGGGGTAACGGCCGGCGAACCGGTCGGGCTCCAGCCCGACCAGCTCGAGCAGCTCGAGCACCCGGGTGGAGACCTTCTTCTTGTCCCAGCCGAGCAGCCTCGGGACCGTGGCCACATTGGCCGCGACGGTCTGGTGCGGGAACAGCCCGGTCTGCTGGATGACGTAGCCCATCCGGCGACGGAGCTGGACCGGGTCGACGTCGGTGACGTCCTCGCCCTGCAGCAGGATCCGCCCGGACGTCGGCTCGATGAGGCGGTTCACCATCTTCAGCGTCGTGGACTTGCCGCAGCCGGAGGGACCGACGAGGACGACCATCTCCCCCTCGGGGACGTCCATGGCCAGCTCGTGCACCGCCACCGTCCCGTCCGGGTACCGCTTGCCGACGCCGTCGAGTCGGATCATCGGTTCCGGGGTAGCGTCCACCCGTGGCCCTTCTGTCAGGCGTGCCGTTGGCACACCAGCTGCTTGCCGCGGACGAGCCGGCCAACCCATGGTTCACCTGGTCGTACGTCCGAGACAACTCCGGTGACCTGCAGCGTGCCCTCATCGAGCACGTCACACTCACCGTCGAGACGATCGGTTTGAGCCTGCTGATCGCCTTCCCGCTGGCGCTGCTGGCGCACCGCTACCGCTGGCTCGCCGGCACCATCGTGGGCGCCACCGGCGTGCTCTACACGATCCCGTCGCTGGCACTGTTCGCGTTCCTGGCGCCGTTCAGCCTCTTCGGGCTGCGCCAACGCACCGTGCTCGTCGGGCTGGTGATGTACGCGCTGCTGGTGCTGGTACGCAACATCCTCGCGGGGCTGGAGGGCGTGCCAGCCGACGTGCGCGAGGCGGCCCAGGGCATGGGCTACGGGCGCGGCCGGATGCTCTGGCGGGTCGAGCTGCCGGTCGCCGCGCCGACCATCATGGCCGGCATCCGGGTGGCGACAGTCTCGACGGTCGCCCTCGTCACGGTGGGAGTGATCGTGGGGTACGGCGGGCTGGGCGGGCTGATCCTGCGCGGCTTCCAGAACAACTTCTACCGGGCCGAGATCGTCACCGCATCGTTGCTGACCATCGCGCTGGGCTTGGCCTTCGACGGACTGCTCGCCGGGGCCACCCGGATGGTCACCCCATGGGCTCGGGGGCGGTCCACGTGAACGTGCTCGAGGGGGCCTTCGTCTGGCTCAACGACCCGCTGAACTGGCAGGGCCCCAACGGCGTGCCCTTCCTGACCTACGAGCACCTGTACATCTCGTTCATCGCCGTCGGCATCGCTGCGCTCGTCGCGTTGCCGATCGCGATGCTGCTCGGCCACACCGGGCGTGGCGGCGGACTCACCGTCATCGTCACGAACGTGTCGCGCGCGATTCCGACGCTGGCGCTGCTGACCGTGTTCGCCGCGACAGCGATCGGCTTCGGCAACCGGGCGACCATCATCGCCCTCGCTGTGTTCGCGGTGCCGCCGTTGCTCACCAACACCTACGTCGGGATCCGCGGCGTGGACGCGGACATCGTCGAGGCCGCGCGCGGAATGGGTCTGGCCGAGCGCTCCATCCTGCTGCGCGTCGAGCTGCCCCTGGCGGTGCCGCTGATCGCTGCTGGTGTGCGCACCGCGGAGGTGCAGGTCGTGGCGACGGCCACGCTCGCGGCCCTGGTCGGCGGCGGTGGTCTGGGGAAGATCATCAACTCCGGCTTCGGCCAGCAGGACCGGCCCCAGATCCTCGCCGGCGGTCTGCTCGTCGCCGTCCTGGCCCTGCTCGCCGAGGGGGTGCTCGCGCTCGTGCAGCGCGCAGTGACCCCCGGCTGGAACCGGCCGGGTCGGGGCGACGGCGCCCGCCTTGTCAGCGAGGACGACGCGGACGCGGCGGTCGCCGACGATGTGGCCGGCACCAGGAGCACCGTGTCCGTTCCGTGACCTATCTCATGTTGCGGGTGTCAGTGCCTGCATGTTGGCTTGTTCCTGCGGGTGCGAACCGACCCGCCAGACACGCGCCGGGGCGATGGCCACGGCGGGACACAGAAGGCGGGAAACATGCAACACGGCATGCTGCGAACTTTGGCCCTACCGATACTCGTGCTGATGGCACTGGTGCTGGCGGCCTGCGGCGACAGCGGATCATCGGGCACGGCCGCGCCGAGCTCGTCTGCGAGCGACTCGGCCGCCAGCGGCGACGCGAAGGAGACCTGTGCTGCGGTGGCTGGTGACCAGCTCGTCGTGCTCGAGGACGACAAGGGTCTGCAGACGGTCGACAACGTCATCCCGGCGGTCAACGCCAAGGCGTCCTCGGACCCGATGCTGGCAGCGCTGAACAAGGTGTCGGCCGCGCTGACGACCGACAAGCTGATCGCGCTCAACCAGCAGACCGACCTCGAGCGCAAGACGCCGCCTAACGTGGCAAAGGCGTTCGTTGCCGACGAGGGCATCGCGGACGGGCTCTCCGGCGGGTCCGGCAAGGTCGTCGTCGGTGCATTCAACTTCTCCGAGAGCCAGACGCTGGCCAACCTGTACGCGCAAGCGCTCAACGCGGCCGGCTTCGACGCGAAGGTCAAGACCGTCGGTAGCCGCGAGGTCGTCGAGCCGGCCCTGGAGAAGGGTCAGCTCGACGTCGTCCCGGAGTACGCCGGAACGCTGACCGAGTTCATCAACAAGGCCGAGAACGGCGCCGACGCCGAGCCCCAGGCCAGCGGCGACCTCGACGCGACGGTGCAGGCACTGAGCGGGCTCGGTGAGAAGGTCGGCCTGGTCTTCGGTGAGCCGTCGGAGGCTGCCGACCAGAACGCGTTCGCGGTGACCACCGCCTTCGCCGACCAGTACGGCGTGCAGACGCTCTCGGACCTGGCGGCCAAGTGCGGCAGCGGTCTCGTGCTCGGTGGCCCGCCGGAGTGCCCGGACCGTCCGTTCTGCCAGCCCGGGCTGGAGAGCACCTACGGCCTGAGCTTCGACAGCTTCAGCTCGCTGGATGCCGGCGGCCCGCTGTCGAAGACCGCGCTCAAGCAGGGCAAGGTCTCGCTGGCGCTGGTGTTCTCCTCGGACGCAGCCCTCGCCGGCTGACGCCGGTGGCAACCGGCGAGCTCTACCCCGTACGACGTGGGGGGTAGAGCTCGCCGGCGTCGACCTCGACGTTGAGGGGGTTGCCGGGCGGGGCGAGCGGGCAGGCCCAGGCGGGGTCGTAGGCGCAGGACGGGTTGTAGGCGAAGTTGAGGTCGACGACCAGGGTGCCGCGACCCGTGACCGGGTCGACGTCACCGCCGAGGTCGGCGCCCTTGACGGTGTCGAGCAGGTAGCGGCCGCCGCCGTAGGTCGTCCGGCCGGCGAGCGCGTCCTTGACCGGGACGAACAGGCCGCCGCCGTAGGACGCGAGCCACCACATGTCGAGGTCTCCCGTGTCGGGCAGGTGCAGGACCGCGATCCGCTCGAAGGCCACGACGCCGTCGGTGCCGGTGGGGACCTCGAGGCGGTGCGGCTCGACGTCCGGATCAGCCTCGACCTCGGCCCGGCGCTGCGGGTCGTAGGGCGCGACGGCCAGGCCGGCGAAGGTCGCCCGGTCCGCGGGGAGCAGCGGCGTGTCCGGGTGCGTGGCGAAGAGGTCGTCGCGGGCCGCCTGCCAGTGGGCGTGGGCGCCGGCGGGGTCGGTGCTGGCGCGGACCTCGGCGTAGACGGCATGGACCCGCCGCCGCCAGTCCAACAGGGTGAGGCTCATCGCGAGGCGCTGCTGGTGCTCATGTGAACAGAGTGACATGTGGGGCTCTTGGGCGTGGCGTCGTGTCTTGGGACTCGTTCCGGCGTACGGTCCCGTGCCATGGCAGGACGCCACCGCAAGCCCCCGGCCTGGCGCCGGGTCCTCACTTCCATGCTGCGCACCCGTAACCGGGTCCGCACTGCTGCCCTCCGCGCGGAGATCATCGCGTTGCGGGCCACTGTCACCTCCCTGCGGGACGAGGTCGTCACGCTGCGCGCTCAGGCTGCCACGGCTGCCGTCACGGCGGCGGAGAATGCCGCCGCGCTGGCAGCGGCAGCTGCCGAGCAGCTTGCCGGCCCGGCCGAGCAGGTGGCGACCCCTGGCTACCTCACGCTGGACCTGCCGCTGGTGCGGCTGGCCCTGGCCGACGTCGCCGTCGACCGGGGTCCGGACGCTGCGCTGAACGAGATCGTGCTCTCGACCTCACCGGTGACCGCCGAGGGCGAAGCCGTCGAGGAGCTGACCGTGGCCCGGTTGCCTGAGCGCAAGCTGCTCGACCCGAAGGCCGACCGGGACAGCGAGCCGGTCGACCCCGCAACCGCCACCCCGGCCGAGGTCGCCGACCCCGTCCAGCACCGCCGTACCGCCTGATCCACCGACTGCGGGGTTGCGGGCTACTTGTCGACGTCGCCGACGACGAAGAACATCGAGCCGAGGATCGCGACCATGTCGGCCAGCAGGGTCCCGGGCAGCAGCTCGGTGAGCACTTGCACGTTGTTGAACGAGGCCGATCGCAGCTTGAGCCGCCACGGGGTCTTCTCCCCGCGGGACACCAGGTAGTAGCCGTTGATCCCCAGCGGGTTCTCGGTCCAGGCGTACGTCGCTCCTTCGGGAACCTTCACCACCTTCGGCAGCCGGGTGTTGATCGGCCCGGGCGGCAGCTCGGCCAGCCGGTCCAGGCACTGGTCGGCCAGGTCGAGCGAGACGCGCACCTGCGCGGCCAGGCACTGGAAACGGGCCAGGCAGTCGCCCGCGGTCCGGGTGACCACCGGCACGTCGAGCTCGCCGTAGGCCAGGTACGGCTCGTCCCGGCGCAGGTCGAGGTCGACCCCGGAGGCGCGGGCGATGGGGCCACTCACGCCGTACGCCGCGACCAGCTCCGGCGACAGGACACCCACGCCCCGGGTCCGGGCGAGAAAGATCTCGTTGCCCAGCACCAGGTTCTCGATGTCCGGGATCCGCTCCCGGACATCGCGCACTGCGACCCGCGCCCGGTCCGTCCAGCCTGCCGGCAGCTCCTCCTTCAGCCCGCCGACCCGGTTGAACATGTAGTGCATCCGGCCGCCGGAGAGCTCCTCCATGACGGCCTGGATCGTCTCCCGCTCGCGGAAGGCGTAGAAGATCGGAGTGATCGCACCGAGCTCGATCGGGTAGGACCCGAGGAACATCAGGTGGCTCAGCACCCGGTTCAGCTCGGCCAGCAGGGTGCGCATCCACACCGCTCGCACCGGGACCTCCATGCCGAGCATCCGCTCGGCCGCCAGCACCACGCCGAGCTCGTTGGCGAAGGCCGAGAGCCAGTCGTGGCGGTTGGCAAGCACGATGATCTGCCGGTAGTCGCGGACCTCGAAGAGCTTCTCGGCGCCGCGGTGCATGTAGCCCACGATCGGCTCGGCGGTGATGATGCGCTCCCCGTCGAGCAGCAGCCGCAGCCGCAGCACGCCGTGCGTCGAGGGGTGCTGCGGCCCGATGTTGAGCACCATGTCCTTGGTCGCGAGCCGATCCGAGCCCGGTCGGGCGTCGACGAGGTCGGCCCCGGCGCCGACGCCGACGATCCGCTCGGTGGTCACCTGCCCGAGTCTGCCAGTCCAGCCACCTGGACCGGGCCGCCCGCGGAGCCCGGAGTCGGTTAGCGTCGCTGGCATGGAGCCCTTCGACCCGCCGGACGAGCCATGGGTACGTGTCTCGCCACGGCTGGCGGTCGTCCGTCGGATCGTGCTCGGCGTGACCTGGGTTCCGGTGGTGGCCGTCGGAGTCGTCCTGCTGGCCCTCGCCGCTCATCCGGCGTTCGCTGTCGCCGCGGGGCTCGGCGGGCTCGCGCTGCTCGCCTGGGCGTGGATGGTCATCGGCCGCCGGGTGCGGTCCTGGGGCTACGCCGAGCGCGCCGACGACCTGTTGGTCACCCGCGGCGTGCTGCGCCGGCAGCTGGTCGTCGTGCCCTACGGCCGGATGCAGTTCGTGGACGTCAACGCGGGGCCGCTGGACCGCCGCTTCGGCCTGGCCACCGTGCAGCTGCACACCGCTGCCGCCACGACCGACGCCACGATCCCGGGGCTCGTCCCGGCCGAGGCCGCCCGGCTGCGCGACCGCCTGGCCGCCCGTGGCGAGGCGACCGCGGCGGGCCTGTGACCGTCGCAACGGAGCAGGACTTCCGTCGGCTGCACCCGCTCACCCCGGTGCTGCGCGGCTGGAAGATCTTCGCGGCGGTCGTCGCCATCGCACTGCAGCAGGCCTACGGCGAGCTGTCCCTGGGCTGGGTGCTCATCGCGGTGGTGGCGAGCATCCCGATCGGGGCGGCGTACGGCTATGTGTCCTGGCGCGTGACGCGGTTCCGCATCGGGGCCGAGGTCATGCGGCTGGAGTCGGGGGTGCTCTTCCGCCGGTCGCGCCAGGTGCGGTTGGACCGGCTGCAGGCGGTCGACGTCGTACGCCCGCTCATCGCGCGTGCGCTCGGGCTGGCGGAGCTGCGGCTCGAGGTCGCCGGCGGGTCCTCGTCGGAGGCACCGCTCGCCTACCTGTCCGAGTCGGCCGCCCACCAGCTGCGCGCCGAGCTGCTCGCCCGCGCGGCGGGGCTCGAGCACGGTGAGGAGCCGGCGCCGGTCGCGCCCGAGCGGGTGCTGCTCACGGTGCCGCTGCGGCGGCTGATCGAGTCCCAGCTGCGCTCGACGATGGCCGTCAACCTCGTGGTCGTCCTGGTCGGGCTGCTGGTGACCTCGATCGTGCTCGGTCGCTGGGAGCCCATCGGCGCTGCGGTCCCGTTCTTCATCTTCGCCGTCCCGGCTGCCCTCGCTGGTGTCATCGGCCAGTTCGACTTCACCCTCGCCGAGTCCCCGGACGGCTTACGCATCCGCCGCGGTTTGCTGGAGACGCGCGCGCAGACGGTGCCGCCGGGGCGGGTGCAGGCCGTGCGGATCAGCGAACCCTGGCTGTGGCGGCCGAAGGGCTGGTGCCGGGTCGAGGCCAACGTCGCCGGCTACGTCGGCACGGGGGCCAGCGAGACCTCCGTCCTGCTGCCGGTAGGCCCCAAGCACGAAGCGATGCGGCTGCTCTCGCTCGTCTTCCCCGACGTGGACCTCGCCCGGGTCCAGGCTCATGGCATCCCGCCCCGCGCCCGGTGGCTCGACCCGTTCCAGTGGCGCTTCCTCGCCACCGGCACCGACGAGCACTTCGCGGTTGTACGCAGGGGGAGGCTCCGGCGCGAGACCGACATCGTCCCGCACGAGAAGGTCCAGAGCGTGCGGGTCACGCAGGGCCTCGTGCAGCGCCGGCTGGGTCTGGCCAGCGTCCACCTGGACAGCACCCCCGGACCGGTGCAGGTGCACGCGGCGCACCGTGACCAGCTCGAGGCGCGCGCGATGGTCGACGCCGAGGTCGACCTGGCCCGCCGGGCCCGTGCCCGGTCGGCACCGGATCGGTGGATGCGCCCCCGCGTCGCTACCACGAGCCCTACGGTGACGCCGGTGAGCTCGCCACCTGCCCCGACACTGGACGACCTCACCGACCCGGGTTTCCTCGACGACCCCTACCCGACGCTGGCGCGGCTGCGCGACCAGTCCCCGGTCTGGCACGAGCAGACCGGGCTCTGGCTGGCCCTGAGCTACGAGCACTGCAACCAGGTCCTGCGCGACCGCAGCTTCGGCCGGGTGTGGCACGACAAGCAACCGGCTGACCGGTTCGAACCGTTCAACCTGCTGCACCGCCACCAGATGATGGAGAACGAGCCGCCGGTGCACACCCGGCTGCGCTCTCTGGTCGCGAAGGCCTTTGCCCGCGGGCACATCGAGCGGCTGCGACCCCGGGTGCAGGAGATGACCGATGCTCTGCTCGAGTCGGTGGACCCGGCCGGCTTCGACCTGATCGCCGACTACGCGGAGCCGCTCCCCGTAGCCGTGATCGCCGAGCTGCTCGGCGTCCCCGAGGAAGACCGTCACCTGCTCCGCCCGTGGTCGGCGGCGATCGTCGCGATGTACGAGTACGGCCCGACGCCAGGCGTGCAGGACCAGGCCGTTGTCGCGGCCGCGGAGTTCGCCTCGTACATGCGCGACCTCGCCGACGAGCGCCGGCGCGCGCCGCGTGAGGACCTGGTCAGTGACCTCGTGGCCGCCGAGGACGGCGGCGAGCGCCTCTCGGGCGACGAGCTGGTCGCCTCGGCGATCCTCCTGCTCAACGCGGGGCACGAGGCGTCGGTCAACGCCTTCGGGAACGGCATGGCGGCGCTGCTGGCGCGACCGGACCAGCTGTCCCGCTTGCGGGCCGACGACTCGCTGGTCGAGAGCGCGGTCGAGGAGATGCTGCGCTACGACTCTCCGCTGCAGCTGTTCGAGCGTACGGCGAGTGTGCCGCTGCAGGTGGGCCGCGTGACGATTCCGGCCGGCGGCAAGGTGGCCGCGCTGCTCGGTGCGGCCAACCGCGACCCGGCCGCGTTCGCCGACGCCGACACCTTCGACATCACTCGAGCGCCCAACCAGCACATCGCGTTCGGCGCCGGACTGCACCACTGCCTCGGAGCACCGCTGGCACGGATGGAGCTGCAGATCTCACTGCCCACCCTGCTGCGGCACTGCCCGTCGCTCGAGCTCGCGGGCGAGCCGGTGCGCCGGTCGACATTCGTGCTGCGCGGCTACGACGCGGTCCCGGTCAGGTGCGGGGCGGCGGAGTCGATCGCACCGCCCCCGTCATAGCCCAGCGATCCGGTCGGGCATCGGCATGCCGACGCCCTGCACCAACCAGCCGAAGTCGCCGAGCCCGCCGCGCGCCGTCAGCTCGGCCGCTTCGCCGGCGTCGCGTAACGCCGCGAGGTAGCCGGTCGGGTCGGTGGTCGCCGCGGCGGCATCGGGCGCCGCTCCTCGCACGCCGAGAGCCGTCAACGCGGCCCGTTGCGTCGTCAGCGACGTCGAGGTCGCGCCGGCGGCCCGCCCCGCATCCGCACACGCGTCGAGCGCGACGTGGCTGGTGATGTCGCACGACCCGTCGGGCACCGCGGGCACCTGTCGGCCATGGCGGAAGCCGGTGAGTGAGCCGCCGGGTGGCCGCTCCTCGCAGGCGTGGCAGTAGTCGATCGCGACTGCGACCCCGTGCCGCAGTGTTCCGACCACGTCGGCCCACGCGAGATCGCGCGGGCGCCCGACCTCGGCGCGGTCGCCGACCTCGCGCAACGGCCACCACTGGGCGAGCCAGCGAGCGTCCTCGTCGCCGGGAGGTGCGCCGATCCGTTCGTTTCCTGAGGCATCGACCTCGACGACGCGCGGCCCGTCGGACGTCAGCTCGACGACGTCGACCGGCACGTTGTCCAGCCACTCGTTTGCGACGACCAGGGCGGTCACTCCGGTCGGCATCGTGTCGGTCCACGCGATGTCCGCCGGCAGCTCGGCTGGCCGGTCGGCCAGCTCGACACCGACCAGGCGCAACGACGGCTCGCGATCGCGCAGCCCCGCCAACAGCTCACCGCGGCCGGCCCCGAGGTCCACGACGTTGGTGAGACCGGCCGCGTCGGCCAGGTCGAGCACCGCACCGGCGAACAGGCCCGACGCGTGCACCGACGTGCGGAAGTGGTCGCGCGGGCCTTCCGTCGTACGCCGGTAGAAGCCACCGGGGCCGTACAGCGCCCGCTCGGTGGCAGTCCGCCACGTCGTCCAGCCTCCGCTGTCCGCCGATCTTCTCCCGTCACCGGCTGTCATCGTCGGCATCCTGCCGCATCAATCCGGGTGCGACGGCCCCGGCCGCCGACGAGACTTGCCCCGTGGACGACTCAGGCTTCCCGGCGTGGCTCGAGTCCTGGTGCACCACCCACCTTGGCTCGGAGCCGGCGCGACCGCTGCCGCTGCCGCCGCCGATGTCTGCTGCTTTCGGCATTCAGCTCCGAGACGGCCGTACGGTCGCCGTGAAGTCACGCCCGGATGAGAACGGTCGGGCTGCGCACTGCATCGCTGCGCAGGGGGGCTCGCCCAGGGCGGGTTCGAGTGCGCGATGCCGCTGACACCGGTCACACATGAGGTCCGCGACGCGGTCCACGCCGAGTCGTGGCGCCGACCGTGTCCGTGTCCGTGCCCGCGCCGGTGCCCAACCCGCCGTGGGTGCGGTGGGACCACGAGGATCCCGGGACCTGGCCGGCCGCCTCCTTCCTCGACGAGCGCGATGCATCGCGCCTCCCGCCGTACATCGAGGACACGGCTATTCGGGCGACGGCTCGGCCGCGCTCCTCGAGACGTACCAGCAGAGGGGTCGCGGCTTCTCGTGGAGGAGATCGAGGTGGCCTGGGCCGCGAGCCTCTGGCCGGCGGCGCACAACGCCCGAGGGCAGATGCTCTTCGATCGGCCGCGGGTGGCCGAGGCCGAGTTGCGTGCGCAGGCCGGCGAGCGTCTTCGCCTCGCCGGCGCCTTGGGCACCTTCCCGCACTGCCGCCCTAGGCTCGGCCGGGTGCCGCGACTGATCCTGCTCAACGGGCCACCTGGTTGCGGCAAGTCCACGATCGCGCGGATGTACGTCGATGAGCACCCGTTCGCGTTGAACCTCGACGTCGACCGGATCCGGGACCTGATCGGGGGCTGGCGGGCCGACCCCTCCCGTGGCGGCCCGCTGGCGCGCGCGGTCGCACTCGCCGGTGCTCGCGAGCACCTGGCCGCCGGCCACGAGGTCGTCGTGCCCCAGTTCCTCGGGCGTCTGGAGTTCATCGAGGCGCTGGACCGGTTGGCGGCCGAGGTCGCGGTCGACTTCCACGAGATCGTGCTGCTCGACTCGAAGGAACGGTCGCTGGCCAGGTTCGCGGCGCGGACCCGGGCGGCGCGGGATCCCGCACATTTGACGGCCCAGGAGCTGCTCGACGAGAGCGGCGGGATCACCGAGCTGGCGGCGATGTACGACCGGCTGCTCGCGGTCATCGAGGCGCGGCCCTCGACGGTCGTGGTCCGCACCGCGGCCGGCCGGCCGGACCAGGCGTACCGCGACCTCTTGCGAGCGCTCGGCTAGCCTGACGGCGTCCGGTACCCCTTCGAGGACTGGAACGACGCCTGTGACCGCACCGTCCGGCCGAACGGCTGGCGACCCCATCGACCCCTCCGCTCGACCTGCCCGGCTGACGGTCGGCGTGGTCGGCGCAGGCCGGGTCGGTTCGGTGCTCGGTGCCGCGCTGGCCGCGGCCGGCCATCGCGTCGTCGCCGCCTCGGCCGTCTCCGACGCCTCGCTGGCCCGGATCGAGCGCCTGCTGCCCGGCGTCCCCGTCATGCCACCCCCCGACGTCCTGAGCAGCTGTGAGCTGGCGTTGCTGACGGTCCCCGACGACGTGCTGCCGGGCCTGGTCGACGGCCTGGTGGCGGCCGACGCCGTGACGGCAGGCAAGCTGCTGGTGCACACCAGCGGCCGGTTCGGCACCGCGGTGCTCGACAACGCCACCCGTCGTGGCGCCCTGCCGATCGCGCTGCACCCGGCGATGACATTCAGCGGTCGCGCCGAGGACCTCACCCGGCTGGCCGGTGCCTGCTTCGGTGTGACAGCGCCCGAGCCGCTGCGCCCGATCGCGGAAGCCCTCGTCCTCGAGATGGGCGCGGAGCCGCAGTGGGTCGAGGAGGAGCACCGGGTGCGCTACCACGCTGCCCTGGCCAGCGGCACCAACCATCTGACCACCCTGGTGAACGAGTCTGTCGACCTGCTGCGCAGCGCCGGGGTCGCCGACCCCGAACGGCTGCTCGCCCCGCTGCTCGGCGCGGCGCTCGACAACGCGCTCCGCCAGGGCGACGCCGCGCTCACCGGCCCCGTTGCGCGCGGCGACGCCGGCACCGTCGCCGCCCACATCCGCGAGCTGCGCGCCGTGTCGCCCACGAGTGTCGACGCGTACGTCGCGATGGCCCGGCTCACCGCGGCCCGCGCCCTGGCCACCGGACTGCTCAAGCCCGGTCCGGCCGAGGCCCTGCTCGACGTCCTCGCCGAAGGAGCAGCCGGCCGATGACCACCCGACTCGTCCACACTCGCGCCGAGCTGCGCGGCGCACTGGCTGACCGCACCGGCGAGCTCGGTGTCGTGATGACGATGGGCGCGTTGCACGAGGGGCACCGTGAGCTCGTCCGTGTCGCTCGGCGCCGCTGCCCGGTGCTCCTCGTGACGGTCTTCCTCAACCCACTGCAGTTCGCCGCGGGCGAGGACCTCAGTCGCTACCCGAAGACCCTCGACTCCGATGTCGCGCTGTGCACCGATGAGGACGTCGACGTCGTGTTCGCCCCGGACGTGGCCGAGGTCTACCCGACGGGCGAGAAGCCGCAGGTGCGGGTTCATGCCGGCCCTCTCGGCGACGCCCTCGAGGGTGCGTCGCGTCCCGGTCACTTCGACGGAGTGCTCACGGTGGTCGCCAAGCTGCTGCACCTGACGGCCCCCGACGTCGCCTACTTCGGGCAGAAGGACGCCCAGCAGCTTGCCCTCATCGCGCGGATGGTCACCGACCTCGACTTTCCCGTCGAGGTGGTCGCCGTCCCGACGGTCCGCGATGCCGATGGGCTGGCACTGTCCAGCCGCAACATCTACCTCAGCGACGCCGACCGCATCGTCGCCCTCTCGCTGTTCCGGGCGCTGGCGGCCGGGGTGGCTGCCGCCAAGGACGGCCCTGATGCCGTACGCCGTGAGGTGCGCGCGGTGCTCGACACCCAGCCGACTCTCGGCGTGGACTACGTGGCGCTCGTCGACCCGGCCACCTTCACCGACCTGCCCGATGACGCGACCGGCCCGGCGCTATTGGCCGTTGCGGCGCTGGTCGGCACCACCCGCCTCATCGACAACGCCCTGCTCACTCTCGGCCCGGAGGTGGCGTGATGCTGCTCGCCATCGACGTCGGCAACACGCACACGGTCCTCGGCGTCTTCGACGAGGAGGACCTGGTCGAGCACTGGCGGGTGGCGACCGAGACGCACCGGACTGCCGACGAGATCGCGGTCGTGCTGCGCGGCCTGCTGGCCCAGCACGAGGGCGCGGACATCGACGGGATCGCCGTCTGTTCCACCGTCCCGGCCGTGCTGCACGAGATGCGTGACCTGTGTGCCCGCTACTACGCGGACGTCCCGACTGTCGTCGTGGAGCCCGGCGTGCGCACCGGGGTGCCGGTGCTCACCGACAACCCCAAAGAGGTCGGCACCGACCGCGTCGTCAACGCGCTCGCTGCCGTCGAGCTCTACGGCGGCCCGTGCATCGTCGTCGACTTCGGCACGGCCACGACGTTCGACGCTGTGTCGGCGAAGGGTGAGTACCTCGGCGGGGCCATCGCGCCCGGCATCGAGATCTCGGTGGAGGCGCTGGGCAGTCGAGGTGCGCAGCTGCGTCGCGTCGAGCTCGCCCGGCCCCGCTCGGTCATCGGGCGCAACACCGTCGAGGCGCTGCAGGCCGGCATCCTGTTCGGGTTCGCCGGCCAGGTCGACGGCGTCGTCAGCCGGATGTCCGTCGAGCTGGCCGGTCCGGGCGGTGACCTCGATGACGTGACAGTGGTCGCGACCGGGGGGCTGGCACCGCTCGTGCTCGACGAGTCCGGCGTGATCGACATCCACGAGCCCTGGTTGACCCTGATCGGTCTGCGCATGGTGTTCGAGCGCAACAGCGGCGACCTGGCCGCACTGCGCAGTCAGTAACCTTGCACGGATGAGCGACCCGCAGACCCCCACGACGTACGACGACCTGCCCGAGCAGATGCGCGTACGCCGGGAGAAGGCCGACCGGATCCGGGCAAGGGGCGAGGACCCCTACCCGGTCGAGGCCCCGCGGACGACGACCAACGCCGGGCTGCGGGCGGCCTACCCCGCCCTCGAGCCGGACCAGAGCACGGGTGACCAGGTGGCGGTCGCCGGCCGGGTGATGCTCTCGCGCACCGGAGGGAAGCTCTGCTTCGCCACCCTGCGCGACGGGACGGGCGAGGTCCAGGTGATGCTCTCGCTGGACGTGGTCGGCGAGGAGCCGCTGGACCGGTGGAAGGCAGACGTCGATCTCGGCGACTACGTCAGCATCGAGGGCGAGGTCATCACCTCCCGTCGCGGCGAGCTGTCGGTGCTCGCCGGCCGGTGGACCATGCTCGCCAAGGCGCTGCGTCCGCTCCCGGACAAGCACAAGGGGCTCACCGACCCCGAGGCGCGGGTCCGGCTGCGCTACGTCGACCTGATCGTCAACGAGGAGTCGCGCGAGATGGTGCGCGCGCGGGCAACGGTGCTGCGCTCGGTGCGTGCGACGCTGGACCACCACGAGTTCCTCGAGGTCGAGACCCCGCTCCTGCAGCCGCTCTACGGCGGCGCCGCAGCCCGGCCGTTCGCCACCCACTTCAACGCGTTCGACCAGCCCATGTACCTGCGGATCGCGATCGAGCTCTACCTCAAGCGACTCGTCGTCGGCGGGCTGGACCGGGTCTACGAGATCGGCCGCAACTTTCGCAACGAGGGCGTCGACAGCACCCACAGCCCCGAGTTCACGATGCTCGAGGTCTACCAGGCCTACGGCGACTACGGCACGATGGCCGAGCTGACGCGGGAGATCGTGCTGGATGCGGCGCGCGCCCTGCGCGGGTCAACGGTCGTCCCCGACGGTCGCGGGGGAGAGATCGACCTCGAAACCGGTTGGACCCACCTGCCGATCCTCGACGCCGTGTCGGCCGCGGTCGGCGAGCAGGTCGACGTCGACACCCCGGCAGAGGCACTGCGCAAGATCGCCGACCGCCACGAGGTCGCTTTGCAGCCGTCGTGGAAGGCCGCCGAGATCATCGGCGAGCTCTACGAGCAGCTCGTCGAGCACACGCTGATCCAGCCGACGTTCGTCACCGACTACCCCGCCGAGTCCAAGCCGCTGGCCAAGCCGCACCGGTCCAAGCCCGGGCTCAACGAGGCATGGGACCTGATCGTCAACGGGGTGGAGCTGGCCCCGGCCTACTCCGAGCTCAACGACCCCGTCGAGCAACGCCGTCGGTTGGTCGACCAGTCGCTGAAGGCCGCCGGCGGTGACCCGGAGGCGATGCGGCTGGACGAGGACTTTCTGCGCGCGATGGAGTTCGGCATGCCGCCCCAGGGCGGAATGGGGCTGGGCATCGACCGGCTCATCATGTTGCTGACCGGAAAGCCCATCCGGGAGACCATTGCATTTCCTGTCCTCAAGCCGGAGAACGGCTGATGGAAGCGCTGGCCGCGTTGCTCCCGCCGCTGGTCGTAGGCGGTGCATTTGTCGCCATAGTGTTCGCGGTGAAACGGCGGGCGGACGCCGAAAAGCGCGAGGAAGACGACAGCGACCGGCGTTAATGCCGATTTGCGCATGTGCATTCTCCGAGAAGATGCTTTAGGCTCGCGGTCATCAATTCACGAGTCGATCTGAAAGAGAAATGCAATGGCGCAGAAGGTCACGGTTCAGCTCGTCGACGACATCGACGGAGGGCCCGCCGACGAGACGGTGTCCTTCTCGCTGGACGGCGTCTCCTACGAGATCGATCTCAGCACGCGCAACGCCGGCTCCTTCCGGGACGCGATGGCCCAGTACGTCGGGCCGGCCCGCCGGCTCGGCAGCCGGGGCGGGGCCCGCGCGTCCGGTCGCCGCCGGGCTGGCGGCGACAACCGGACGGCCCAGATCCGCGAGTGGGCACGCACCAACGGGCACAAGGTCAACGAGCGCGGCCGCATCCCGGCCACGATCGTCGAGGCGTACGACAAAGCCCACGGCTGACCCACTGTTGCTCCCACGGCGGCTCAGACGTTGCTGCTGACGCCGCCTGCGGAGGTGCCACTGGCGGTGGCGCCGGTCAGGTCGTAGACGGTCACTCCGTCGACGTCCTGGGAGGGAAACGCCTGAGCGACCCAGGCCGCGATCTCGCTCGAGGCGCTGGAACCGCCGTTCTGGTTGCCGCCGACGTCACCACCACCGAGGAAGTAGTGGATCTGCCCGGCGGCCACGTAGGCCTGGAACTGCGCCAGCGTCGGTGACGGGTCGCTCCCGTTGAAGCCGCCGATCGCCATCACCGGCAGCCCGGTTGCCAGCTGATAGCCCGAGGCGTTGTTCGAGCCGACTGCCGCGGCGGTCCAGGTGTACGACGTGGCGTCGGCCGAGAGCAGAGCCGCGAGCTGGGTCCCGACCTCGGAGGTGGACAGCAGCCCGCCGCCCGGGCCACCGGCACCCCCCGGGCCGGAGCGGGCACCGGTCACCGTCGGGCCGGCAGTCACGATCGACCCGGTGTGCGCCGTGCTTGCCGTCTGCACCGCGTAGGCCGCCGGCCCGGCCAGCGAGGCAACCACGGCCAGTCCGACGACGGCGGCGACACCCCGGCCGCGAAGGACTCGGGCTGCAGGCAACGCGAGCAGCGCCAGCCCCGCGGCGGCGAGCAGTCCGGCGACGAGCACCAGCGGTGCCAGCCAGGGGAGGAAGGTGGCGCTGCGGCCCAGCAGCACGTACGACGTGATCGACGTGATCGCGACGGTGAGCGCCAGGGTCGGGACGGCGGCCGGGTGTGACCGCCGGTGCCACAGCTCGACGCTGCCGATGCCGACGAGTGCCCCGATCGCGGGCGCCAGGGCGACGAGGTAGTAGGCGTGGAAGATGCCCTGCATGAACGAGAACACGAGCGCGGTCACGAGCAGCCAGCCCCCCCACAGCAGCAGCGACGCCCGCGTCCGATCCGTTCGCGCCGCCCGTCCCACGGCCACCGCGGTCGCGGCCAGCAGCAGCAGCGCCGCCGGCAGCAACCAGGCAGCCTGACCGCCCATCTCTGCGTTGAACAACCGGCCCCAGCCGGTGGCACCCCACTGTGAGCCGACGGTCTGCGCACCGCCGCCGCCGGTGACGCTGCCGGTCTCGTCGCCGGTCAGCCGACCGAACCCGTTGTAGCCGAGGGTCAGCTCGAGGATGCTGTTGGTCTGCGAGCCGCCGATGTACGGCCGCATCGATGCGGGCACCAGCTCGACGATCGCGATCCACCATCCGGCAGCCGCCACCATCGCGGCACCGGCTGCCAGCAGCGAGGCGATCCGCCGGCGTAGTGGCGAGGGTGCCGCCACCAGATAGGCCAGCGCGAGGGCAGGCACGACGAGCAGGGCTTGCAGCATCTTGGTCAGGAAGCCGAGGCCGACCAGCGCTCCGGCGAACGCGAGCCACCGCGTGCTGGCTGTCTCGACGGCGCGCACCACGGCGTACGCCCCTCCGACGAGCACCAGGACCAGCAACGCATCCGGGTTGTTGAAGCGGAACATCAGCACCGCTACCGGCGTGAGTGCGGCAACGCCACCGGCGAGCAGGCCCGCCGCCGGACCGTGCCACCGTCGAACCGTTGCGTGGAGCAGTCCTACCGACGCGACGCCCATGAGTGCCTGGGGCACGAGCAGGCTCCACGAGCTGAGGCCGAACATGCGCACCGAGAGCGCCATGACCCACAACGAGGCCGGCGTCTTGTCGACGGTGATGCTGTTCGCTGCGTCGGACGAGCCGAAGAAGAAGGCTTTCCAGCTGACCGACCCTGCCTGGGCTGCGGCGGAGTAGAACGAGTTCCCCCACCCGGAGGCGCCCAGACCCCAGAGATAGAGCATCGCCGTTGCGGCCAGCAGGCCCAGCAGCGCGGGACGGGCCCAGGCCGGGTCGGCGTCGGGTCCGCGCAGGAGCTTCCGGCCGCGTCGGGGCCGGGTCGGGCTGTCGGCCGTGGGCCGCGGGGTCGTGGGGGGTGCATCGGCGAGCGTCGTCATAGCGGTTCTCCAGAGTCGTCGGGCTGGCCGTCGTCGGCCGTTCTGCCCAGGACTGTCGGGGCCGAGCCTGGGGGTCGGCTGGGCGTGGGCTGGGGTGCGCATGGGAGCCCGGGCCGCCCGCAACCGGCCGCCACGAGAGCGCCAAGGTCCACGGAGCCCTCTCAGCCGCGGCACAGCGCGGGCACAGGTTCGCCCCCGATTCTTTCGGTCATCGCGCACGACGACACCGCGCCACGACGACGACGACGACGACCAGGAGAAGCCGTGATCGACACACCGGCAGTGCTGCCGACCGATGAGCTCGAAGCGGTCCTGCCGCTTGCAAGAGTCCACCCCGTCGTCGATGCCCCGGTGCTGGATGTCGTGGTGCCGGTGTACGACGAGGAGGCCGATCTTGCCGACAGCATCCGACGGTTGCACCGGCATCTCCGCACTCAGATGCCCTTCACGTTCCGGATCACCATTGCCGACAACGCGAGCACCGACAGCACCTTCGACGTGGCTGCTGCTCTCACCCAGGAGCTGGACCGGGTGAAGGTCGTGCACCTGCCGCAGAAGGGACGTGGTCGCGCACTTGCCGACGTGTGGTTGCGGTCGGATGCAGACGTGCTGGTCTACATGGACGTCGACCTCTCGACCGACCTCAAGGCGCTGCTGCCCCTGGTGGGGTCGCTGGTCTCAGGTCACTCGGACATCGCGATCGGCACCCGCCTCGCCCGCGGCTCGCGCGTCGTGCGCGGCGCGAAGCGAGAGATGATCTCCCGCAGCTACAACCTCATCCTGCGTGGCGTCCTAGCGGCTCGCTTCAGCGATGCCCAATGCGGTTTCAAGGCGATCCGCGTGACGTGGCGCGGGAGCTGCTGCCACTGGTCCAGGACACCGGCTGGTTCTTCGACACCGAGCTGCTGGTGCTGGCCGAGCGCAGCGGCCTGCGCATCCACGAGGTGCCGGTCGACTGGGTGGACGACCCGGACAGCCGCGTCGACGTGGTCGCGACCGCGCTTGCAGACCTCCGCGGTATCGCCCGCGTCGGAAGCGCGCTGGCCACCGGGCAGCTGCCGCTTCAGACGCTGCGCTCGCAGCTCGGCCGGGTTCCGCTGCAGCCACCAGTGGAGGTGCCCGCAACGTTGACCCGGCAGCTGGTCAGGTTCGCGGCGGTCGGCGTCGCGAGCACCCTGGCTTACGTGCTGCTGTTCCTCGTGATGCGCCCCGGCCTCGGTGCGCAAGCGTCCAACGTGGTGGCCCTGCTCGCCACGGCCGTGGCGAACACCGCAGCCAACCGACGGCTGACCTTCGGCGTTCGCGGGCCGACCGACCGGGGCCGGCACCAGACGCAGGGGCTGGTGGTGTTCGGGCTGGGTCTGGCGCTCACAAGTGGCGCCCTCTCGGTGCTGCACCTGGCGGCGAGCCCGTCGCGCACCGTCGAGGTCGCCGCGCTGGTGGCGGCCAACCTGGCGGCGACCCTGCTGCGCTTCCTGTTGCTGCGGCGATGGATCTTTGCCCGTGGTGGCGCCGCCCACTGAGCACCGACGCGGGGAGCGCACGATCAGGCGTCGGGGACCAGGCAGAAGAGGTTGCCCTCGGGGTCGGCGAGTGTCCGCCACGACTGACCGTCCTGCTCGTGCTGCTCGACGAGCCGGGCGCCGAGACGCACGGCCCGGTCGACCGCGGTCGGCAGGTCCGCGACCGTCGGCACGTGCAGGTCGAGGTGCACGGAGTTCTTGCCCGGCCGCGGATCGTCGGTGTACTGGAGGACGATCCTCGGATGGCCGGGCTCCATCGGCGTGAGCCCGACGTACTGCTCCCACCTCCCGCGGACCTCGACCCCGGTCAGCTCCGACCAGAAGACGGCCAGCGTCTCCGGGTCCTGACAGTCGACCACGACGGCATCCCAGCGCAGCTCCATGCCCTGCAGTGTGCGCGCTTCCTCGATGCTGATGTCGTCGCTTGGCCACCGGTCCGCGTCCGCGCGTGGCACGATCCGGTGATGACCGCCGAGTCGGGCCGCGAGAGCGACCGCCTGACCTCGCTCGGGCGACCAACGGGGACCTCGAGTCGATGAAGGTCGCCCTGATGGTCACCTGCATCAATGACACGCTCTTCCCCGACACCGGCAAGGCCGTGGTGACGCTGCTCCGCCGGCTGGGTGTCGAGGTCGACTTCCCGGCCGGTCAGGGCTGCTGCGGGCAACCGATGGTGAACACCGGCTACCTGGACGAGGCCGTTCCGGTGGTGCGCAACTTCGCCGAGGCCTTCGCCGGCTACGACGCCGTGGTGACGCCGTCCGGGTCCTGTGCCGGCTCGGTGCGCCACCAGCACGGCATCGTGGCGCGCCGGGCAGGTGACCCGCAGCTCGACGCTGCGGTCGCAGAGATCTCCCCCCGCACGTACGAGCTGTCCGAGTTCCTCGTCGACGTCCTGGGTGTTGTCGACGTGGGCGCCTACTTCCCGCACACAGTGGCCTACCACCCGACCTGCCACTCACTGCGGATGCTGGGAGTGGGAGACAAGCCGACCCGGCTGCTGGAAGCGGTCCGCGGGCTCCGCCTGGTCGACCTCCCCGACGCCGACCAGTGCTGCGGCTTCGGCGGGACCTTCGCGGTCAAGAACGCCGACACCTCGGTGGCGATGGGCTCGGACAAGGCCCGGCACGCCGTGGCGTCCGGTGCCGAGGTGCTCGTCGCCGGGGACAACTCCTGTCTCATGCACATCGGCGGTCTGCTCTCCCGGCAGCGCAGCGGTGTCCGGGTCATGCACCTTGCCGACGTTCTTGCCTCGACCGAGGCCGGCTCGTGACGGCGACCTTCGTCGGCATGCCGCCGTTCCCGGAGGCCGCCCGTGAGGCGCTCGCTGACACCCAGCTGCGGCGCAACCTCGCCCACGCCACGTCGACGATCCGGGCCAAGCGCAACCGCGTCGTCGGTGAGGTGCCCGAGTGGGAAGAGCTGCGGCTCGCGGGTGCTGCGCTCAAGGACGAGGTGCTGCTCAACCTCGACCGCTACCTCGTGCAGCTCGAGGAGTCGCTGACCGCCGCTGGGGCAGTCGTGCACTGGGCCCGCGACGCCGAGGAGGCCTGCCAGGTCGTGGCCGAGGTGGCCAGGTCGCACGGGGCGGACGAGGTCGTCAAGGTCAAGTCGATGGCCACCCAGGAGATCGGCCTCAACGAGGCGCTCGAGGCCGAGGGGATCGCCGCCTGGGAGACCGATCTCGCCGAGCTGATCGTGCAGCTCGGCGACGACCTGCCGAGTCACATCCTGGTGCCGGCGATCCACCGCAATCGGGCCGAGATCCGCGAGATCTTTCGCACCAAGATGGCTGGTGCGGGGAAAGCGGCGCCGGATGACCTCGCCGACGAGCCGGCCGACCTCGCTGCCGCCGCCCGCCTGCACCTGCGCGAGAAGTTCCTGCGGGCAAGGGTCGGAGTCTCCGGTGCCAACTTCGCGGTCGCCGACAGCGGGACGCTGGTCGTGGTGGAGTCCGAGGGCAACGGGCGGATGTGCCTGACGCTTCCCGAGGTTCTCGTGTCCGTCGTCGGCATCGAGAAGGTGGTGCCGACCTTCGCCGACCTCGACGTGTTCCTCCAGCTGCTCCCGAGGTCGTCGACCGGCGAGCGGATGAACCCGTACACGTCCACCTGGACCGGGGTCACGCCGGGCGACGGTCCCCAGGAGGTCCACGTCGTCCTGCTCGACAACGGCCGGACCCGGGCGCTGGCCGATGAGGTCGGCCGACAGGCACTGCGGTGCATCCGGTGCTCGGCCTGCCTCAACGTCTGCCCTGTCTACGAGCGGACCGGAGGGCATGCCTACGGCTCGGTCTACCCGGGTCCGATCGGCGCGATCCTCAACCCGCTCCTGAAGGGGCCCGGCGCTGACCCGCAGACCGACTCGCTGCCCTACGCGTCCAGCTTGTGCGGGGCGTGTTTCGAGGCCTGCCCGGTCCGCATCGACATCCCGTCCGTGCTGGTCGACCTGCGCGCCCAGGTGGTCGACGCGCACCGCTCGACCGATGACCGTCGCCGACTGCCCAAGCCGGAGGCCTGGGCGATGAAGGCGGCCGGTTGGTCGCTTCGCGACGGGGGCCGGCTGGGGGCGGCGGCGAGGGTGATGGGGGTCGGCGCCGGGGTGGCGGGGAGGCTCCTGACGCGACGGCTGCCAGGAGGTCGGCGTGCGATCACCTGGCTGCCGGGACCGGGCGGCAGGTGGACCGGCGCGCGCGACCTGCCGCTGCCGCCGGCGGAGTCCTTCCGCGCCTGGTGGCGGCGCACCGGTGGTGGCCGGTGACCGCCCGCGACGAGCTCCTCGCCCGGGTGCGCCGAGCCCTCGACGGTGCACCGGTCGCTCCCGCCGTGACCCGTGCCTACCGTTCCCAGCCTGCCGCCGAGGCGATCGGCGCCGACAACCACATCGCGCTGTTCGCCGAGCGAGTCGCCGACTACCGCGCGACGGTCGTCCGCTGCGGCCCGGACCAGGTCGGGGCGGCGATCGCCGACGCTCTGGACGGGGCTCGGGCGGTCGTCCCGGCCGACCTGCCGTGGCGGGTCGACGGAGCTGTTGCGGACACGGATCAGTCCGCCGCCGAGCTCGACCGCTTCGACGCGGTCGTCACCGCCGCGGCGGTCGGCATCGCGCTGACCGGCACGATCGTGCTCGACCACGGCCCCGGGCAGGGGAGACGGGCGTTGTCCCTCGTGCCCGACCTGCACGTCTGCGTGGTCCGGGAGCAGCAGATCGTGCACGGCCTGCCGGACGCGGTCTCAGCGCTCGATCCGGTGCGGCCGCAG
>JBBRVU010000035.1:0-27605 GCA_038246575.1 Actinomycetes bacterium
CGGCCGTTGTCGAACAGTGCGTCGACGGCCTCCTGGAGCATCCGCTTCTCGTTGTTGACGATGATCTCGGGCGCACCGAGGTCGAGCAGCCGCTTGAGGCGGTTGTTCCGGTTGATCACACGCCGGTAGAGGTCGTTCAGGTCAGAGGTGGCGAACCGGCCACCGTCGAGCTGGACCATCGGGCGCAGGTCCGGCGGGATGACCGGGACGCAGTCCAGGACCATGCCCATCGGCGAGTTGCGGGTGTTGAGGAACGCCGAGACGACCTTGAGCCGCTTGAGCGACCGGGTCTTCTTCTGGCCCTTGCCGGTGCGGATGATCTCCCGCAGCGACTCGGCCTCGGCCTCGAGGTCGAAGGACTCGAGGCGACGCTGCAGCGCAGCCGCGCCCATGCCGCCCTGGAAGTACATCCCGAAGCGGTCGCGCATCTCGCGGTAGAGGATTTCGTCGCCCTCGAGGTCTTGGACCTTGAGGTTCTTGAACCGGTCCCAGACCGCCTGGATCCGCTCGATCTCCTGGTCGGCCCGCTTGCGCAGCTGGTTCATCTCGCGCTCGGCGGACTCGCGGACCTTGCGCTTGGCGTCGGACTTCGCACCCTCCGCCTCGAGCGCGGCCGTGTCGGTCTCGAGGACCTTCTGGCGCGCCTCGACGTCAGCGTCGCGGCGCTGCTCGATCTGCTTGACCTCGACACCGATCTTCGCCTCGAGGGACGGGAGGTCGCGGTGGCGCTCCTCGTCGTCGACCGAGGTGATCATGTAGGCGGCGAAGTAGATGACCTTCTCGAGGTCCTTGGGCGCCAGGTCGAGCAGGTAGCCCAGCCGCGAGGGAACACCCTTGAAGTACCAGATGTGGGTGACCGGAGCGGCCAGCTCGATGTGACCCATCCGCTCACGTCGCACCTTGGCGCGGGTGACCTCGACGCCGCAGCGCTCGCAGATGATGCCCTTGAAGCGGACCCGCTTGTACTTCCCGCAGTAGCACTCCCAGTCGCGGGTCGGGCCGAAGATCTTCTCGCAGAAGAGTCCGTCCTTCTCCGGCTTCAGCGTGCGGTAGTTGATCGTTTCTGGCTTCTTGACCTCGCCGTGGGACCACTGACGGATGTCGTCAGCAGTGGCGAGACCGATACGTAGCTCGTCGAAGAAATTGACGTCGAGCAAGATTTCCTTCTTTCGAAAGTTCAGACTCTGGCCATGTGCGTGCCTGCTGTGGGCTAGACCTCTTCGACGCTGCTCGGCTCACGCCGGGACAGGTCGATGCCCAGTTCCTCTGCGGCTCGGAAGACGTCCTCGTCGGTCTCGCGCATCTCGATGGACATGCCGTCGCTGGAGAGCACCTCGACGTTGAGGCACAGCGACTGCATCTCCTTGATGAGCACCTTGAAGGACTCCGGGATGCCCGGCTCCGGGATGTTCTCGCCCTTGACGATGGCCTCGTAGACCTTCACCCGGCCGAGCACGTCGTCGGACTTGATCGTCAGCAGCTCCTGGAGCGCGTAGGAGGCGCCGTAGGCCTCGAGGGCCCACACCTCCATCTCGCCGAAGCGCTGACCGCCGAACTGCGCCTTACCGCCCAGCGGCTGCTGGGTGATCATCGAGTACGGACCGGTCGACCTGGCGTGGATCTTGTCATCGACCAGGTGGAGCAGCTTGAGGATGTAGATGTAGCCGACGGCCACCGGGTCCACGAACGGCTCGCCGGAGCGGCCGTCGTAGAGCCGTGCCTTGCCCGACTCACCGATGAGCTGCACGCCGTCACGGTTGGGCAGGGTCGAGCCGAGCAGGCCGGTGATCTCCTCCTCGCGAGCCCCGTCGAAGACCGGGGTTGCCACGTTGGTGCCGGGCTCCCCCTTGTCCGCGCCGATCCGGGCGAGGCTCTGCTTCCAGTGCGGCGCGTTCTTGGTGTCGCCGCCGGTCGCATCCCAGCCGGTCTTGGCCACCCAGCCCAGGTGGGTCTCGAGAACCTGGCCGACGTTCATCCGGCCGGGCACGCCCAGCGGGTTGAGCACGATGTCGACCGGCGTTCCGTCCTCGAGGAACGGCATGTCCTCGACGGGCAGGATCTTGGAGATGACGCCCTTGTTGCCGTGCCGGCCGGCGAGCTTGTCACCGTCGGTGATCTTGCGCTTCTGGGCCACGTAGACGCGGACCAGCTGGTTGACACCCGGCGGGAGCTCGTAGCCCTCGTCGCGGTCGAACACCTTGACGCCGATGACCTTGCCGGACTCGCCGTGCGGCACCTTCAGCGAGGTGTCGCGCACCTCGCGCGCCTTCTCGCCGAAGATCGCACGGAGCAGGCGCTCCTCCGGGGTGAGCTCGGTCTCGCCCTTGGGCGTGACCTTGCCGACCAGGATGTCGCCCGGCACGACGTCGGCACCGATGCGGATGATGCCGCGCTCGTCGAGGTCCGCAAGGACCTCCTCGGAGACGTTGGGGATGTCCCGGGTGATCTCCTCGGCACCGAGCTTGGTGTCGCGGGCGTCGACCTCGTGCTCCTCGATGTGGATCGAGGAGAGGACGTCGTCCTGCACCAGCCGCTGGCTGAGGATGATCGCGTCCTCGTAGTTGTGACCCTCCCAGGACATGAACGCCACGAGCAGGTTGCGCCCGAGCGCCATCTCACCGTCGTCGGTGCAGGGTCCGTCGGCGATGACCTGGCCGGCCTCGACCCGCTCGCCCTCGTCGACGGTCGGCTTCTGGTTGAACGAGGTGCCCTGGTTGGAGCGGCGGAACTTCGCGATGCGGTACGTCGAGTAGGTGCCGTCGTCGTTCATGACGGTGACCAGGTCAGCGGAGACCTCCTGGACCACGCCACCCTTCTCTGCGATGAGGACGTCACCGGCGTCGACAGCGGCGCGGTACTCCATGCCGGTGCCGACCAGTGGCGCCTCCGACCGCAGCAGCGGCACGGACTGGCGCTGCATGTTCGAGCCCATCAGGGCGCGGTTGGCGTCGTCATGCTCGAGGAACGGGATCATGGCAGTCGCGACCGACACCATCTGGCGCGGCGAGACATCCATGTAGTCGACCTCGGCGGCCGGGATGAACTCGACCTCGCCACCCTTGCGGCGCACCAGGACGCGCGCCTCGGCGAAGGTGCTCTTCTCGTCGAGAGGAGCGTTCGCCTGGGCGATGACGTGCTCGTCCTCCTCGTCGGCGGTGAGGTAGTCGACCTGGTCGGTGACCTTGCCCTTGATGACCTTGCGGTAGGGCGTCTCGACGAAGCCGAACTCGTTGATCCGGCCGTAGGTCGCGAGCGACCCGATCAGGCCGATGTTCGGGCCTTCCGGGGTCTCGATCGGGCACATCCGGCCGTAGTGGCTGGTGTGCACGTCGCGGACCTCGAAGCCAGCGCGCTCACGGGAGAGGCCACCCGGGCCCAGCGCCGACAGGCGGCGCTTGTGGGTGAGCCCCGCGAGCGGATTGGTCTGGTCCATGAACTGGCTGAGCTGGGAGGTTCCGAAGAACTCCTTGATGCTCGCCACGACCGGGCGGATGTTGATCAGGGTCTGCGGCGTGATCGCCTCGACGTCCTGGGTGGTCATCCGCTCGCGCACGACCCGCTCCATGCGGGACAGGCCGGTGCGGACCTGGTTCTGGATCAGCTCGCCCACGGTCCGCAGGCGCCGGTTGCCGAAGTGGTCGATGTCGTCGACCTCGACCCGGACGGTCTTGCCGCCCCGGCCCTCGGAGGTCACCGCGGGCATCTCGGTCTCGCCGGCGTGCAGCTTCACGAGGTAGCGGATGGTCTCGACGATGTCGTCCATCGTCAGCACGCTCGAACCGAGCGGCAGCTCGAGCCCGAGCTTCTTGTTCACCTTGTAGCGACCGACCTTGGCGAGGTCGTAGCGCTTGGGGTTGAAGTACAGGTTGTCCAGCAGCGTCTGCGCGGCCTCGCGGGTGGGCGGCTCGCCCGGGCGCAGCTTGCGGTAGATGTCGAGCAGGGCGTCGTCCTGCCCTGTGGTGTGGTCCTTCTCGAGGGTGGCCCGGATCGACTCGTAGTCGCCGAACTCGTCGAGGATCTTCGCGTCGTCCCAGCCCAGCGCCTTGAGCAGCACGGTGACCGACTGCTTGCGCTTGCGGTCGACGCGGACGCCGACCTGGTCGCGCTTGTCGATCTCGAACTCGAGCCAGGCCCCACGGGAGGGGATGATCTTGGTGCCGAAGACGTCCTTGTCCGACGTCTTGTCCACCGACTTGTCGAAGTAGACACCCGGCGAGCGGACCAGCTGGGACACGACGACACGCTCGGTGCCGTTGATGATGAAGGTGCCCTTGTCGGTCATCAGCGGGAAGTCACCCATGAACACCGTCTGGCTCTTGATCTCGCCAGTGGTGTTGTTCATGAACTCGGCGGTGACGAACAGGGGCGCCGAGTAGGTGATGTCACGCTCCTTGCAGTCCTCGATCGAGTACTTCGGAGGCTCGAACCGGTGATCGCGGAACGACAGGGACATGGTCCCCTGGAAGTCCTCGATCGGGCTGATCTCCTCGAAGATCTCTTCGAGGCCCGACGTCGTGGAGACGTCGTCACGGCCTTCTCCCGTGGCCTTCTCGACCCGGGTCACCCAGCGATCGTTGCCGAGCAGTGAGTCGAAGCTGTGGGTCTGCAGGGAGAGCAGATTGGGAACCTCGAGAGGTTCGTGGATCTTCGCAAACGAGATGCGACGGGAGAGGGAGCTCCCACGTGCGGTGGTGGTGCGGTCGGTGGAGGGGGCGGTGCGCGAGGCGGCCAAGAGTGGTCCTTCCGAGGGCTGCCGGACTCTCATCAGCGCATGCCGGACCACCCAGGGCAAATGCCCAGGGGTGAGGTCAAGTGGCAGCGCAAAGCGACAGCATACGCCACGCGGCGGCTGACCTCAAGCGGGCAGGCGCCGTCGGCGCCAACGTCACGAGGTCGGCGCCAGCAGGATGGACCGGCAACCGGCCTGCGTCAAGACCCCTCGCCGGGTTCGAGGCCATCTGTGGACCTCTCACCCCGGGCCTCAGAGCGTGTCGATCCCGCTGACCCGCCAGGCCGAACCGACCCGCGACATGGTCATCCGCACCCGGAACCGGAAGACCGGCGGGAACATGCCAAGAGGGGCGGCAGGTCCGGACGAATCCGGACGTACCGCCCCTCCCGGAGGTGCAGGTCGTGCTGGCCAGCTGGTGCTACTTGACGGTGACCGTCGCGCCGGCGCCCTCGAGGGCCGCCTTCGCCTTCTCCGCGGCCTCCTTGGCGACCTTCTCCAGAACCGGCTTGGGCGTGCCGTCGACCAGGTCCTTGGCCTCCTTGAGGCCCAGGCTGGTGAGGGCGCGCACCTCCTTGATGACCTGGATCTTCTTGTCGCCGGCTGCCTCGAGGATGACGTCGAACTCATCCTGCTCGGCGGCGGCTTCGCCTGCGTCGCCGCCAGCGCCACCGGCGCTAGGGGCGGCAACGGCGACCTGGGCGGCCGCGGTGACGCCGAAGGTCTCCTCGAACTGCTTCACGAACTCCGAGAGCTCGATCAGCGTCATCTCCTTGAACGACTCGAGGAGGTCGTCGGTGCTGAGCTTCGCCATGGTGGCGGTCCTTTCGTGGGTGGGGCTGATACGTCGGATGGGTGGCGGGCGTCAGCCCTCGGTGACCTCGTCGGCCGCAGCCTCGTCGGCGGG
This sequence comes from Actinomycetes bacterium, assembly GCA_038246575.1. Taxonomy (GTDB): domain Bacteria; phylum Actinomycetota; class Actinomycetes; order JACCUZ01; family JACCUZ01; genus JACCUZ01. The sequence continues at coordinate 5,637 of JBBRVU010000035.1, forward strand.
GGTGGCCTCGGTGGCTTCAGCCGCCGGAGCCTCGGTGGTCTCAGTGGCCTCAGTGGCCTCGGCCGTCGGAGCCTCAGTGGCCTCAGTGGCCTCGGCCGTCGGAGCCGCTGGGGCCTCGGCGGTCGCACTGGTGGCCGCGAGGACGCTGGGGTCCGCCTCGGCCTTGACCCGCAGCGCATCCATGACGCGTGCGGCCTGCGCCAGCGGCGCAGCGAAGAGGGCGACGGCGTTCTGCAACGACGCCTGCATGGCCCCCGCGAGCTTGGCGAGGAGAACCTCACGCGACTCGAGGTCGGCGAGCTTGGCGAGCTCGGCGGGCGACAGCGCCTTGCCGTCGAGGATCCCGCCCTTGATCACCAGGAACGGGTGGGCCTTGGCGAAGTCACGCAACCCCTTGGCTGCCTCGACCGGGTCGCCCTTGACGAAGGCGATGGCCGACGGACCCTGGAGCATGCCGTCGAACGCCCCGACCCCGGCTTCCCGGGCGGCGATCTTGGTCAGCGTGTTCTTCACCACGGCGTACGAGGTGTCCGCGCCGAGGGATCGGCGCAGCTCCTTGAGCTGGGCGACAGAGAGCCCGCGGTACTCGGTGAGCACCGCCGCGTGGGAGCTACGGAACTCCTGCGCCAGCTCGGCGACCGTGGCCGCCTTGTCAGGCCTTGCCATGAATGGCCGGCCCCCTTCCCTTTGACGAATGTCGAACCGCCGCCCGGCCCGCCAGGACGCAGAGAACCCCGTTGCGCAGGCGCAACGGGGCGGGGAGGTCGGGCTGGTCCGGGTGGACCGGCAACGACACCATCGTCTCGTGTCGCCTACGCGGGTCGCCTGCGGTGGCGGGCCTTCGACCGCTGGCCCTCTCGGGACAGCGGCAACCTGCGGTCTGTGGCAGCGGACAATGTACGTGCTGACCGGCCGGAGGGCCAAATCTGCTGCGTCAGGGAGTCAGCTTGTCCGCGTCGAAGACCTGCTTGGTCGAGGGCTGTTGGATGCGCACGTTCTCGCCCCAGGCCCGGTAGACCCCGGTGATCGAGAACAGCTGCTCACCGGTGGGCAGGTCGACGGTGTAGCGGCGGGGCAGGCCGGTGGTGTCCACCCAGAGGTCGTAGTTCAACGTCTCGGCACCGGCGTCGAGCATGGACTGGTACTGCTCCTGGACCGACCCGGTCGCCGCCCTCGTGGCCCGGCGCAGGCCGACGTCGGCGTGATAGTGCGTCGTGGCCTCACCCTCGATCGTCGCGGGGCCGACCTCCGTGACGCGGGCCGCCGACTGGAGCAGGCCGAGGGCCTGCGCCGGGTCGAACGCCGTACGGAGCTGCTCGACGACCGGGGCGAGGTCCTTCCCGACGGGTGTGCGCGGTGACGACGAGACCTTGACCCACGGCTTGGATCGAGGCAGACCCTTGGCAGCCGGCAGCGCCAGATAGCTGGCCGTCGGCAGTAGAACCGCGCGGACCTGCCCGATCTCCGGCATGGTCAGCTCGACGTCGGCGTCGTACGCGCCGGTGGTGAACCGCATGGTCCCCGACCCGGAGAGCGTCCGGCCCCCGCCGCTGCCGGAGAAGACGAACTGAGCCGTTCCCGACGCGACCATGCGCGCAGAGACGTCGGTGTACAGCCCCGGTCCGGACGTCGTGCTCGGCGACGGGCTGGATCTGGCCGACCCCCCCGCCCCGGCGTCGAGAACCTGGCCGCACCCGCTGAGGGTTGCGGCGAAGATCCCGACGGCGACTGCCGCTGCGGTGGTTCGACGGCGCATCCCTACGCCGACGAGGCGGCCTCTGCCTCGTCCAGCAGGCCACGCGACTTGTTGGGGTCCAGAGCGATGCCAGGGCCCATGGTGGTGGACATGGTGGCCTTGCGGATGTACCGACCCTTGGCGGCTGAGGGCTTGAGCCGCAGGATCTCGTCCAGGGCCGCGCCGTAGTTCTCCACGAGGGCGTTCTCGCCGAAGGAGACCTTGCCAATGATGAAGTGCAGGTTCGAGTTCCGGTCGACCCGGAACTCGATCTTTCCGCCCTTGATGTCGGAGACGGCCTTGGCCACGTCGGGCGTGACCGTCCCGGTCTTCGGGTTGGGCATCAGCCCACGCGGGCCCAGGACACGACCGAGGCGACCGACCTTGCCCATCATGTCGGGCGTGGCGACGACCGCGTCGAAGTCGAGACGGCCCTTGTTGACCTCGTCGATCAGGGCGTCGTCGCCGACGATGTCGGCACCGGCGGCCGTGGCCTGCTCGGCGCGCTCACCGGTGGCGAACACCAGGACCCGCGCCGTCTTGCCGGTGCCGTGCGGGAGGTTGACGGTGCCGCGCACCATCTGGTCGGCCTTGCGCGGGTCGACGCCGAGGCGCATCGCCACCTCGATCGACGCGTCGTACGACGTCGTCGAGGTCTCCTTGGCAAGGCGGACGGCGTCCAGTGGTGGGTAGAACTTGTCGGCGTCGATCTTCTCGGCGGCGGCACGGTAGGACTTGCTGCGCTTCATGAGCTGCTCCTGTGTCTTCGTGGAGTCGTGGTACGTCGGGCCGCGCTCGGCCCTCCCACGGGTGGCTGGCGTGCTAGACGACGGTGATGCCCATCTGGCGGGCGGTTCCGGCGATGATCTTCTCGGCGGCGTCGAGGTCGTTGGCGTTGAGGTCGGGCATCTTCGTCTCGGCGATGGAGCGGACCTGGTCGCGGGTGAGCTTGCCGACCTTGTTCGTGTGCGGCTCGCCGGACCCCTTCTCCAGACCGGCAGCGGCCAGGATCAGCTTGGCGGCCGGCGGGGTCTTGGTGATGAAGGTGAACGAGCGGTCCTCGAACACCGAGATCTCGACGGGCACGACCTGGCCACGCTGTGCCTCGGTCGCGGCGTTGTAGGCCTTGCAGAACTCCATGATGTTGACGCCGTGCTGGCCCAGCGCGGGGCCGACCGGCGGGGCGGGGGTGGCCGCGCCGGCCTGGATCTGCAGCTTGATGACGGCTGCGAGCTTCTTCTTCTTCTTCGGGGGCATGTCCGGTCCTTCGTCCTAGATCTTCTGTACCTGGCTGAACGACAGCTCGACCGGCGTCTCCCGGCCGAAGATCGACACCAGCACCTTGAGCTTCTGCGAGTCGGCATGGATCTCGTTGATGGAAGCGGGCAGGGTCGCGAACGGGCCGTCCATGACCGTCACCGACTCGCCGACCTCGAAGTCTGCGGCCCGGGTCTCGACGACCGCGGTCTTCTTCTCCTGCTCCGGCGCGAGGAACTTCATGACCTCGTCGAGCGTGAGCGGCGATGGGCGGTGCGTGTGCCCGACGAAGCCGGTGACACCCGGGGTGTTGCGCACCGCGGACCACGACTCGTCGGTGAGGTCCATCCGCACCAGCACGTAGCCGGGCAGAAGGTTCTGCTTGACCTGCTTGCGCTGACCGTTCTTGATCACGGTCTCCTCGCGCTGGGGGACCTCGATCTGGAAGATGTAGTCCTCCATGTTCAGCGAGGAGGTGCGGGTCTCCAGGTTCGTCTTGACCCGGTTCTCGTACCCGGCGTAGGAGTGCACGACGTACCAGTCACCGGGGGCGCGGCGCAGCGCCGCGCGCATCTCCTCGACCGGGTCGTCCTCGTCCGGAGCGTCCACAGCGGTCTGCTCGCCGTCGACCGGCTCAGTCGCATCAGCGTCAGCACCCGGCTCAGCCTCAGCCGTCGGCTCAGCCTCAGCCGTCGGCTCGGCGTCGACCGCCGGAGCTGCGGTCTGCTCGGCGTCGACCGCCTCGCCGGCGGGCGGCTCGGTGCTGGTCTCGGACCAGCTGCTCTCGGACACGGTTGCTGTCACTTCCTGACGGGGAAAACGCTGCGGGCGGTACGGGGTGGGACGGGTGCTGCGGTCAGCCGAAGATGGCCAGGACCGCCTTGCTGAAGCCGTAGTCGAGAACCGTGACGTAGGCGATGACCACCAGCACGAAGACGATGACCACGGAGGTGTAGGTCACCAGCTCCTTGCGGGTCGGCCAGATGACCTTGCGCAGCTCGGCGATCACCTGCCGGTAGAACAACGACACGCGGGCCGGCAACGGCTTCTTGGTCTGCCGGTCGCGCGAGGGAGTCGCGCTCTCTCGCGTATCTGTCACGTCGTCTCCACCACCAGTCGGTCTGTCCGGTCGAGCCCCAGCCTAGGCGCGCTGAATGCTCGGTGCTGCTCGCTGATACTCGGTACTTGCTCGGTGCTGCTTGGGGCAACCCGCCTGTGGCGGGCCTCGCAGGGCCGGAGGGACTCGAACCCCCAACCACCGGTTTTGGAGACCGGGACTCTACCAATTGAGCTACGACCCTTCGCCGGTCACGGACCGGCCCGCACGCTTCTGAACTCCCGGTTTCCGGGCGTGCTGGCGCAGGGGCTGATCAGCCACCGAGGCATGAGTCTACGCATACGGGCAGCCTGGGTCGAACCGTGAACACCGCCGCCGCCGGTCCCGGCGAGGATGGCAGCATGGTCCGCATGACGCAGCAGGCCCGGGTCTCCCAACGCATCGCCGCCATCGCCGAGTCGGCCACCCTCGCCGTCGACAGCAAGGCCAAGGCGCTCAAGGCAGCGGGTCGACCGGTGGTCAGCTTCGGGGCCGGCGAGCCGGACTTTCCGACCCCCGACTACATCGTCGAGGCGGCGGCAGCCGCCTGCCACGACCCGCGCTGGCACCGCTATACCCCGGCTGGAGGCCTGCCCGACCTCAAGGAGGCGGTCGCGGCCAAGACTGCGCGCGACTCCGGCTACCAGGTGACTCCGGCCCAGGTGCTCATCACGAACGGGGGGAAGCAGGCGGTCTACGAGGCGTTCGCCGCACTGCTCGACCCGGGCGACGAGGTGCTTCTGGTTGCGCCGTACTGGACGACCTACCCCGAGTCGATCCGGCTCGCAGGCGGCGTCCCGGTCGAGGTCCACACCGACGAGAGCACCGGCTACCTCGTCACCGTCGACCAGCTTGACGCGGCGCGCACCGACCGCACGAAGGTGCTGCTGTTCGTCTCGCCGTCCAACCCGACCGGCGCCGTGCACACCCCGGACCAGGTCGAGGCGATCGGCCGGTGGGCGGTCGAGGCCGGGCTGTGGGTCGTGACCGACGAGATCTACGAGCACCTCGTCTACGGCGACGCCCAGTTCTCCTCCATCCCGGTGCAGGTGCCCGAGCTGGCTGACCGCTGCGTGGTCGTCAACGGTGTCGCCAAGACGTACGCCATGACGGGCTGGCGGGTCGGGTGGCTCATCGGACCGACCGACGTCGTCAAGGCGGCCACGAACCTGCAGTCCCATGCGACCTCCAACGTCGCGAACGTCAGTCAGGTGGCGGCGCTCACCGCGTTACGCGGGGACCTGTCGGCGGTCGCTGCGATGCGCGAGGTCTATGAGCGGCGTCGCCGGCTCATCGTGTCGATGCTGCGAGACATCCCCGGTCTCGACTGTCCGGAGCCGGACGGGGCGTTCTACGTCTATCCGTCGGTGAAGGGCGTGCTGGGCCGGGAGCTGCGCGGCCGCACCCCCACGACCAGCGCGGAGCTGTGCGAGCTCGTGCTCGACGAGGTCGAGGTCGCCGTGGTCCCGGGTGAGGCCTTCGGCACCCCGGGGTACGTCCGGATGTCCTACGCGCTCGGCGACGACGACCTGGTCGAGGGTGTGACCAGGCTGGGCAAGCTGCTCGCCGAGGCCCGCTGAGCGACCTGCCCACTGTGGACCCCCGCGCACCGGACCCGCCGTCGGAGCGGTGTGTCGGGGTCCACAACGGGGTCCGTAACCTGCGCGCGCTGCCCAAGGCGCACCTGCACCTGCACTTCACCGGATCGCTGCGTCCGGCGACCTTGAGTGATCTGGCGGACCAGCACGGCGTGCGGCTGCCCGAATCGCTGCAGACCATCGGCACCGGACCGGCGCCGCACCTCACGGCGACCGACGAGCGCGGGTGGTTCCGCTTCCAGCGCCTCTACGACACGGCCCGCTCCGTCGTGCGCGGCGAGGCCGACGTCCGGCGACTGCTTGCCGAAGCTGCCGAGGACGAGCGTGCGGAGGGCTCCGGCTGGCTGGAGATCCAGGTCGACCCCACGTCGTACGCGCCGTGGCTCGGTGGTCTGACCCGTGCGGTCGAGGTGGTGCTCGACGCGGCACGGGATGCGGCCGAGGTGACGGGGGTGGGCATCGGGGTGATCATCGCCGCCAACCGGACCCGGCACCCGCTCGATGCCCGCACCCTGGCCAGGCTGGCCGTGATGCACGCTGATCAGGGCGTCGTGGGGTTCGGGCTGTCCAACGACGAGCGTCGAGGGGTGACCGCGGACTTCGCGGCGGCGTTCCGGATCGCGGCCCGGGCCGGGCTGCTGAGCGCGCCACACGGAGGTGAGCTTGCGGGCGCCGAGAGCGTGCGCACCTGCCTGGACGAGCTCGGCGCGGTCCGGATCGGGCACGGGGTCCGTGCCGTCGAGGACCCGGCCCTCCTGGACCGGCTGGCCGCCCAGGGGGTCACTCTCGAGGTCTGCCCGACCTCGAACGTGCGCCTGGGCGTCTTCGACAGCCTCGCCGACGTGCCGTTGCGCCGGATCCGGTCGGCGGGGGTGGCGGTGGCCCTCGGTGCCGACGATCCGTTGCTGTTCGGCTCGCGGCTGATCGACCAGTACGTCGCCGCGCGCGAGGTGCACGGATTCGACGACGCCGAGCTGGCCGAGCTCGCCCGCGAGTCGGTGCGCGGGTCACGCGCTCCCGAATACGTCCGGAGTCGGCTGCTGACGGGGATCGACGACTGGCTGGCGAACGGGCCGGGCTAGAGCGCGCAGCCGAGCAGCACCGGCTCCGGCTCCAACGTGATGGCGAACCGGGCCTGCACCGTGTCGCGGATCTCCCGGGCCAGGGCGAGCAGGTCCGATGTCGTCGCCCCACCCCGGTTGGTCAGCGCCAACGTGTGCTTGGTGGAGAGCCGCACTGCCCCCTCGCCGTAGCCCGGACCGAAGCCGGCGCTCTCGATCAGCCACGCTGCCGACGTCTTGACCCGGTCGCCGTCCTCGGCCCAGCGCGGCGCGGCCGCGGGAAGGAGGTCGGCGGCAGCTGTCAGGCTCAGGATCGGGTTGGTGAAGAACGACCCGGCGCTGGTCGTGTCCGGGTCCTCGGCGTCGAGCAGCATCCCCTTGCTCCTGCGCAGGTCGAGCACCGCCTCGCGCACCTCGCCCGCCGCCACCCGCCGGCCCGGCTCGACACCCAGTCGCCGGGCCAGCTCCGCGTAGCGCACCGGGGCACCGAGTCGGGAGGGCTCGAGGGCGAAGGCCACCGAGAGCACGACGTACCGCTCGGACCCCTTGAACATGCTGGTCCGGTAACCGAAGCGGCAGTCCTGGTTGCTCAGCTCGACCACGTCGCCCGACCTTCGGTCCAGCGCTCGGACCCGGCGCACCGTCTGCGCGACGTCCTGGCCGTAGGCGCCGATGTTCTGGATCGGCGCGGCGCCGGTCAGCCCCGGGATGCCGGACAGGGCCTCGATCCCCGCGAGGCCCTGGTCGAGCGAGTCGGCGACCACGGCGTCCCACTGCGCCCCGGCCCCGACGACCAGCTCGCCCGAGACCGGTGCGGACGGCTGGAACCCGGTGCCGATCCGCACGACGGTCCCGTCGAACCCGTGGTCGGCCACCACCAGGTTGCTGCCGCCACCGAGCACGAGCAGCTGCTCCCCGGACGCGTCGGCAGCGCGGACGGCGGCGACGACCTCCGCCTCGGTCTCGGCGGTCAGGACCCGCCGGGCCGGGCCGCCGAGCCGGAGCGTGGTCAGCCCCGACAGGGCAAGGTCGGTCTCGGTGCGCACCGGTGGCTAGCGGGCGACGACGGCCCGCGCGCGGCCCAGGACGCGGTCACCCCCGTGGGTGGCGGTGAGGTCGACCCGCACCCGGTTGTCCTCCAGGACGGCGGCCACGACAGCGGTCACCTCGATGGTGGCGCCCTCGTCGTCGTCGGGCACGGGGACCGGACGCGTGAACCGGACGCCGTACTCCTCGACCTTGCCGGGATCGCCGGCCCAGTCGGTCACGACCCGGGCGGCCAACGCCATGGTGAACATGCCGTGGGCGATCACGCCGGGCAGGCCCACCGAGGTCGCGACCCGTTCGTTCCAGTGGATGAGGTTGAAGTCGCGCGAGGCGCCGGCGTAGCGCACGAGGTCGGCGCGGGTGATGGTGAAGGTCTGGGCGGGCAGCTCGGTCCCGACCTCGACCGCCTCGTGGACCCCGTGGGCATCGCTCGCCATCAGTCCCCTCCCCGCACGACCAGCGTGCTCCAGGCGGTGACGACGTGCTCGCCGTCGACGGTCGCGACGTCACTGCGCGAGGTGAGCATGTCGTGGCCGCCGGCCGAGCGCACGGATTCCAGGGTCACGGTGACGGTGAGCGCGTCACCGGCCCGGACCGGCCTGGCGTAGGCGAAGCGCTGCTCGCCGTGGACGACGCGGGTGTAGTCGATGCCCAGCTCGGGGTCGTCGATGACCGCACGGGAGGCCGCAAAGGTCAGGACGAACGCGAAGGTGGGCGGGGCGATGACGTCCCGGTGCCCCAGGGCACGCGCAGCCTCGCGGTCACGGTAGGCCGGGTTCGGGTCACCGATGGCGGCCGCGAACTCCCGGATCTTCTCGATGCCGACCTCGTACGGGGCGGTGGCGGGGTAGGTCCGCCCCGCGAACGAGGGGTCGATCGGCATGGGGCGCTAGCCGGCGTCCGGCTCGGCCGCCGTGCGGCTGGGGAACCGGGTGGCGATCGTCACGAGCAGGTGGACGACTCCCAGCGTGATGAACATCGCCGTCGGCGCACCCTCGTCGGTGAAGCCGAAGAGGAACGGGATCGCGACGAGGACCACCGCGAAGACGGCGTCGACCGTCACATGGACACCGACGGAGATGGCCGCGATCAGCCCGGTGGGCAGCCGGGACATCGCGGTGAAGGCCAGCAGGGCCACGCCGAGGATGACCGATGCCGCCGTTGCGGCCGTCGCGTCGAAGGAGAACAGGAACGGCGCCACGATGAGCAGGACACCCGCGGCGTACTCGATGCTGCCGTGGATGAAGACCGGAACCGGGCCCTGGCCGAGCATCGGCGTCTTCCCGGTCTCAGACCCGGTGCTCAACGGGTCTCGCGGTGCAGGGTGTGCTTGCGCTCCCGCGGGCAGTACTTCTTCATCTCGAGCCGGTCGGGGTCGTTGCGCCGGTTCTTGCGGGTGATGTAGTTGCGCTCCTTGCACTCGACGCACGCCAGCGTGATCTTTGGGCGAACGTCACTCTGCTTGGCCACGATGGCACTCCTTGCCTTGTCCGGCCGGACCTGGTCGGTCCGGTGCACGTCTGGTGCGTGCGCTGTCGAGTGGTGCGGTTGTGCGTAGCGGAGGCCGGACTTGAACCGGCGACACAGCGATTATGAGCCGCTTGCTCTACCTGGCTGAGCTACCCCGCCGTGGGTGGTGCCGCGCCCGCCGCCCGTGAGTCGCCTCCCGGTGAGCGGACGTCCAGAGCCCCCTTACGGAATCGAACCGTAGACCTTCTCCTTACCATGGAGACGCTCTGCCGACTGAGCTAAGGGGGCTTGCGAGCCCGACAAAGGATACACACCCGGGAGCGCCTCCTCTCCGCTCGTTCGGGCCGGGCCTACCCGGTCGGCCCCGTCAGCCCAGGTGTCCGCGGACGGAGGCATGGCCCTTCAGCAGGGCCCTCGAGATGGTCCGGCGCTGGATCTCGTCGGTGCCCTCGTAGATGCGCAGCAGGCGCAGCTCCCGGTACCACCGCTCGACGGGCAGCTCGCGGGTGTAGCCCATCCCGCCGTGGATCTGCAGCACCCGGTCGACGATCTCGTTGGCTTTGATCCCGCCGAAGAGCTTGGCCATGGACTGGCCCTGCCGCGAGTCGAGCCCGGCGTCGACCTGCCAGGCCGCGGCCAGCACCAGCCAGCGCAGCGCCTCGATCTCCACGGCGGAGTCGGCCACCATCCACTGGATCGCCTGCCGCTCGGCGATCGGCTCACCGAAGGTCACCCGGTTGCGCGCGTGCTCGAGCGCCATCTCCACCAGGCGCTCGCAGGAACCGATCGCCCGGGCCGGCAGCAGGTAGCGGCCACGCCCGATCCACCGCATCGCCAGGGCGAACCCGGCTCCCTCATCCCCCAGGATGTTGGCGTGCGGGACGCGGACGTCCTCGAACACCAGCGCCGCCGGTCCCCACTCGCCCATCGTGTCGATCGGCTCGGACCGCCAGCCCATCTCGCGATCGACGAGGAAGCAGGTGACGCCTCCATCGGCGCCCTTCTCCTTGTCGGTCACGGCGAAGACGAGGGCGAAGTCGGCCTCGTTGCCACCGGTGATGAAGGTCTTCTCGCCGTTGATGATCCAGTCGTCGCCGTCGCGGCGCGCGCTGGTGCAGATCGCCCGGGCGTCCGAACCAGCGCCAGGCTCGGTGATCGCGAAGCAGCTCTTGCGCTCGCCGCTGATGGTCGGCTGAAGGTAGGTGTCCTGCTGTTCGGCGCTGGCGTCGTACAAGATGTTGTCGGCGTCCCCGGCGAACTTGAACGGGACGAAGGACCGCCCCAGCTCGGCCTCGAGCAGCGCGGTCATGACGGCACCGAGCCCCATGCCGCCGTGGTCCTGCGGGGTCTGCACGCCGAAGAAGCCGGCCGACCTGGCCTTGTCCTGCAGCCCGCGCAGCTCGTCGGCACCCAAGCCGCGCTCATGGCGGCGCTCACGGGCGAGGACCTCGGGCTCGAGCGGCTTGATCTCGCGGTCGACGAAGATCCGCACCCAGTCGCGGATCTCGCGTTCCTCGTCCGAGAGCGTCAGGTCCATGGGGTCAGCCTCCCCCCGACATGCGACGGCCCCCGACCGGGGGTCCGGTCGGGGGCCGTCAGGCCGCGTGGCAGGTGAAGGATTCGAACCTTCGTAGGCGTAAGCCGACGGATTTACAGTCCGCTCCCATTGGCCGCTCGGGCAACCTGCCGGGCGGCACCGAGGATAACGGAGCGCCCCGCCGCGCTCACAACTCGGTGGACGTGGCGCCCGGTGACCCGGCGCCGGACTCCCTGCCGGCTGCCCGGCCGCGCAGCACGCTCACCAGCCCGGCCACCCCGACCGCGACGAAGGCCGCAGGGACGAGCCAGCCCAGCTGCACGGAGGAGTCGATGGCGGCCGCCGACAGATAGCTGACGGCGATGATGAGAAAGACGGTCCCGCTGATCAGCGAGATCAGGTCCAAGGCGTGGCGTTTCATGGTGCGACCTCCAGGTCCGCTCATCGGGTGACGGTCAGGTCGCCGAGCCCGACGCCGGCGTTGATCGTGATCCGGGTCGGGTCCGCACCGCTCGCTGAGGCGCTGCTCGTCGCGCTGGCGTCGAGATTCGTGCCGTCCAGCTCCGGCTGGTCCAGCAGCCCCATGGTCCCGGCGCCGACCCTGCCGTCGATGAGGACGACCGCGTCACTCGGGACGGTGATGGCCAGCGTGCCGATGCCGAGCTGCACGTCGACGTCGACGTCGCTGCCCGGCGGTAGCTGTCGCAGGTCCAGCCGAGCGTCCCCCACCCCGAGCCGGAACGGGCGTTCGGCCGCCACGACGGTGGTGGGAGACCAGGTCCGCTCCCCGACCCCGCCGCCGGAGCCGGGCTTGACGTCGATCGCACTGATGGACGTCGCCAGCGCAAGGACGATGCCCAGGAAGATCAGGCCTCGCGACCGACCGACGACCGATCCGACCAGCAGTCCGCCGCCGACGATCGCCAGGGCGGTGCCGAAGATGGCAACGGCGCGGAAGTCGTTGTCCGAGATCGTGTTCCAGCCCACCATGACGCCGAAGGCGATGAGGACCACGCTGAACGTGACCCGGCCGAGCGCAGAGCGTTCGCGCGGAGGTGGTGGGCCGGGGGACACCGCGACACCGTCGGCCGGTGGGTAGGCGGGGCCGGCGGGGGCGTAGCCGGTGCCCGGTGTCGTGTACGCAGTACCGGCGGACTGGCCGTAGTCGGCCGGTCCAGGGCCCGTGGGTGCGTCGGCGCTCGGGGGCATCGGTCCGTACGGGACTCCTGCGGCGGGTCCGCCGGTGTCCGGCCCGGCGCCCTGGGGCTGGCCGTGGCGCAGCAGCAGAGCCACGATCACGCCGACCACCACGAGGACGCCGAGACCCCCGAGGCCGGGACCGGTGTCGACCACGGCTCCGATGAACACCAGACCGAGCACGAGGACGACGATCCCCGCGACGACCGTTGCCACCGCCGAGCCCGACGTGCGCCCGCGCAGCACTCGCTGTCCCTCGGACTCGCTCTCCCCGTCGGCCGGGATCAGCAGCCAGCCCAGCCCGTAGAGCACCAGCCCGGAGCCGCCGAACACCAGCAGCACCACGAACAGGATGCGGAAGATGAGCGGGTCGACCCCGGCATAGCGTCCGAGCCCACCGGCGACACCGGCGAGGTGCCGGTTGCTGCGGCTGCGGCGCAGCGCCGCCAGGGGTGGGTAGGGCCGCGGCGGCGGCGGAGCCGTGGTGGTGTCGTTGTCTGTCATGGGCTCATCGTGGTCGGCCCCGGGCGGCCTGCCATCGGGTGCCGACCCTGGTCCTACCCTGGTCCGACCCTGAGCCACCCGCCGGGTGGCCGGGTGCACCGTCGGGGTCGGATCAGGTGGTGCCCGGATGCGCCGGAGCCGCCAGCGGTGGAGACTCGTGGTCGTGACCAGTCCCGCCGGCGTGGCCGGCCCCGCAGCGGTGGCCCCCGGACCAGGCCCCCGCAGGCTGTACCGGCGCCGCGACGGCCGGGTGCTGGCGGGCGTCACCCGGGGGCTGGCGGACCACCTCGGCGTGGAGGTCACGGCTGTCCGCATCGTGTTCCTCGTCCTCTCGGCCTTCGGCGGAGCGGGCATCTTGGCGTACGGACTGTTCTGGGTGTTCGCGCCGCAGGACCCGCGTGGAGTGGAGAACCCCGAGGAGCGCAAGCGCAACCTCACCGGCCTGCTGGCGCTGGGCTCGCTCGCGGTCGGCGGGCTGTTGCTGCTGGCGGCGCTCGGGTTCGGCGTCAACCTCCGGCTCTGGCTGCCGCTGCTGGCCGTGGCCGCGGGAGTCGTCATCCTGTGGCGGCAGGCCGACGACGACGCGCGAACGCGCTGGCGACAGGCGACCGGCACCGATCGGCGCATAGGGGCCCTGCGCGCCGGCGGTGGCGCGGCCCTCGTGGTCCTGGGCGCCGTGGCGATCCTGGTCGGGCCGGCGGACCCGGGCGGCGCGACCGGCCGGCTCGTCGCTGCGGTCGTGGTGGCGGCCGGCCTGCTGCTGGTCAGCGGACCGTGGTGGGTCCGGATGGCCCGCGACCTGGCCGCCGAGCGCAGCGCCCGGATCCGCGAGCAGGAGCGGGCCGAGGTCGCGGCTCACGTGCACGACTCGGTGCTGCACACCCTCACGCTCATCCAGCGCCATGTCGATGACCCACGCGAGGTGGCCCGGTTGGCCCGGGCCCAGGAACGCGACCTGCGCGGCTGGCTCTACCACCCCCGCTCCGACGCGTCGGTGAGCGCGGCCCTGGAACGGATGGCGGCCGACGTGGAGGATGCGCATGGCGTCGCGATCGAGGTCGTGGTCGTCGGCGACGCCCCGATGGACGACGGCCTCGCCGCCCTGCGCGATGCGACCCGGGAGGCCATGGTGAACGCCGCGAAGTACGCCGCCGACTCGCCGATCACGGTCTACGCCGAGGTCGAGCCGGACCGGGTGACGGTCTTCGTCCGCGACCGTGGACCGGGGTTCGACCTCGACGCGGTGCCGGCCGATCGGCTCGGCGTCCGGCAGTCGGTGATCGGCCGGATGACCCGGCACGGCGGCGACGCTGTCGTGCGGTCCGTGCCCGGAGAGGGGACCGAGGTGGAGATCTCACTGCCGCGCAACGCCAAGGTGGCGACATGACGACGACCGGCGTCCGCGTGGTCCTCGTCGACGACCACCGCCTGTTCCGCTCCGGCGTGCGCGCCGAGCTCGGGGACGCGGTGGAGGTGGTGGGTGAGGCCGAGGACGCTGTGGCCGCCATCGAGGTCATCAAGGCCACCAACCCCGACGTGGTGCTGCTGGACGTGCACCTGCCCGGAGGGGGCGGGCGCGCAGTCCTGGCAGCGCTGGTCGGCGAGCATCCCGACATCCGCTTCCTCGCGCTGTCGGTCTCCGACGCGCCGGAGGACGTGATCTCGGTGATCCGGGCCGGCGCCCGGGGCTACGTCACCAAGTCCATCTCCGGGCCGGAGCTCGCCGATGCGGTGCGCCGGGTGGCTGATGGCGACGCGGTGTTCTCGCAGCGACTGGCCGGGTTCGTCCTCGACGCGTTCGCCGCGACCACCGATGTAGCCGAGGTCGACGAGGACCTCAACCGGCTCTCCCAGCGCGAGCGGGAGGTGCTGCGGCTGATCGCCCGCGGCTACACGTACAAGGAGGTCGGCAAGGCCTTGTTCATCTCGGTGAAGACCGTCGAGACCCACGTGTCCGCCGTGCTGCGCAAGCTGCAGCTGTCCAACCGGCACGAGCTCACCCGGTGGGCCACCTCCCGCCGCCTGGTATGAGTTGGCTGGCGCCTGCGACCGGGCTGCTCACCGCGCACGTCGTATACGGTTTCGGCCATGGCTGACTCGTCGTTCGACATCGTGAGCAAGGTCGACCACCAAGAGGTCGACAACGCCCTGAACCAGACCGCCAAGGAGATCTCCCAGCGCTTCGACTTCAAGAACGTCGGCGCGTCGATCAAGTGGTCCGGAGAGTCCGTGCGGATGGAGGCGAACTCCGAGGAGCGGGTCAAAGCCATCCTCGACGTGTTCGAGACGAAGATCATCAAGCGCGGGATCTCGCTGAAGACGTTGAAGAAGGGCGAGCCGACGCTGTCCGGCAAGGAGTACTACCTCGTCTGTGAGATCGAGGAAGGCATCACCAGCGAGAACGCCAAGAAGGTCTCGAAACTCATTCGCGACGAGGGTCCGAAGTCGGTCAAGGCCCAGATCCAGGGCGACGAGCTGCGCGTGAGCTCGAAGAGTCGCGACGACTTGCAGACCGTCCAGGCACTGGTGAAGGGCACCGACCTCGACTTCGCGGTGCAGTTCGTCAACTACCGCTGAGGCTCCACGACGCCAGACGTCAGTGCGGGCCGGCCACCGTGTGGTGGCCGGCCCGATGCCGAGCGGTCCTGCTGCTGGCGACTACCTCAGGCGTGCGCCGGGTGTCGGCTGCCACGCTGGTGCGTGCTGACCAGGTGTGACACGACCATGGTGACCGCGATCGCGACCAGCGCGCTGGCGAGTCCGATCGCGACGATCTGCCAGGTGGCGATGCCGGTCGACAGGTCGATGACGGTGCCACCTCCCGCCGGTGCGGGTTCCGGCTCGAGTGGCGCGGGACCTGCCCAGGCGGCCGTCCCGCCGACGACAGCGGTGACGAGGAGCAGCAGGGCGGTGGAGATGCCGGTCACGAGAGTCCGGACCGGGGTGGTGATGGTGCTCATGAGGACTCCTATGCGGTGAGTGGTTGATGTCCTCAGCGTCGTCCTGCGGGGACGTGCCCGCCATCGGGAGAACTCCGTACGCCCTGGATGTATCAGCGCGGGTAGCCCGCCATCCTCTCCAGCCGCGCGATGCGCTCCTCCATCGGCGGGTGGGTCGAGAACAGGCTCGACATCCCCTCGTGGCGGAACGGGTTCGCGATCATCAGGGCGCTCGTGGTCTGCAGGTTCGGCTCCGGCGGCAGTGGCAGTGACCGGGTGCCCATCTCGAGCTTGCGCAGCGCGCTGGCCAGCGCCAGCGGGTCGCCGGTGATCGCCGCCCCGGAGGCGTCGGCCTGGTACTCCCGCGACCGGCTGATCGCCATCCGGATCACACCCGCGGCGACGGGCCCGAGGATCAGCACAGCCAGGGCGCCGAGCGGACCGGGTCCGTCGTCGTCCCCGCTGCGCCCGATCGGGAGCAGCCAGGCCAGGTAGCCGAGGTACATCACGACGCTGGCCAGACCGGCTGCCACCGAGCTGATGAGGATGTCGCGGTTGTAGACGTGGGACAGCTCGTGGCCGAGGACGCCGCGAAGCTCGCGCTGATCGAGGATCACGAGGATGCCTTCGGTGCAGCACACCGCGGCGTTACGCGGGTTGCGACCGGTGGCGAACGCGTTGGGCGCCATCGTCGGCGAGATGTACAGCCGCGGCATGGGTTGCCGGGATGCGGTCGAGAGGTCACGCACGATGCGATACATCGCCGGCTGCTCGGCCTCGCTGACGGCACGGGCCCGCATCGAGCGCAGCGCCAGCTTGTCGCTGTAGAAGTACGCGACACCGTTGGTCCCGAGCGCGATGACCACGGCAATCGTGAGCCCGCCTGCCCCGCCTAGCCACTGACCGACGAGCAGGATGAGCCCGGAGAGCAAGGTGAGCAGGACGGCGGTCTTGACGCCGTTCGCATGGCGGTGCACGGGTGGTCCTCCGCGGCTGGAATCGAACCGGTCAGCCTCGCCAGGCCGGTCGGCAGGTGTCACCGGTCAGAACGCCCGGTCGGGCTGCCCCGTTCCCTGCTGCGGCTTGCCTAGCGGAAGCCCAGGATCGTGTCCGGCAGCACGGACAGGGCAAGTGCGGCAGCGAGAGTCAGCCCGATCGCGGCGCCGTCGGACCACGAGACACGGTAGGGCGAGGCGACCTCGACCACGGGTGCTGGACCTGCCCGGGAGTACAACGCTGCGGCCCAGGACAGGTAGTAGTAGAGCCCGATCACGACATTGACGGCCATCACGACCGCCAGCCACCCGACACCCTGGCTGATCGGGGCGCGGAAGACCACGATCTTGGCGAACAGCCCGAGGAGGCCGGGCGGCAGACCGGCGAGGCAGGCCAGGGCGAAGGCCAGCGCGAACGCCGAGAGTGGTTCGCTGCGGCCGAGCCCGCGGTAGTCGGCGAGCAGGTTGGCCTCGCGGACGCGACCGACCATGGTGACGACGGAGAACGCGCCGAGGTTCATCACGGCGTAGGCGACGACGTACGCGACGGTGGCCGGCAGCACGGCGTCGACGTTGCCGACGCTTGCCGCGCCCAGCGGCACAAGCATGTAGCCCGACTGCGCGACCGAGGACCAGGCAAGCAGCCGGACCGCCCGGGTCTGGCGGAGGGCAGCCAGGTTTCCCACCGTCATCGTGACGGCGGCGATCACCGCGACGGCCGGTGCCCAGACGTCGGCGTACGGCGCGAAGCCCTCGGTCAGCAGCAGGGCGAGGCCGACGAAGCCAGCAGCCTTGGACACCACGGACAGGTAAGCAGCCACCGGCACCGGGGCGCCCTCGTAGGTGTCCGGCGCCCAGACGTGGAACGGCACCGCCGCCACCTTGAAGCCGAAGCCCGCCAGCGCCAGGACGACGCCGAGGGCGAGCGCGGGTCTCGGCAGCGAGGGGTCCTCCAGCGCCGCTGCGATGCGCGAGAGGTGCACCTGGCCGGTGACGCCGTAGACCAGGCTCAGACCGAAGAGCATCAGCGCGGTGGACACGACCGAGACCAGGAACAGCTTGAGCGCCGCCTCGCTGGAGCGGCTGTCGTAGCGGCGCAGCGCAACCAGCGCGAACGCCGGCAGCGACACCACCTCCAGCGCCACGACGAGGGTGAGGATGTCACGACTGGCGGCGAGGATCATGGCGCCGGAGACCGACGCGAGCAGCAGGAAGAAGTACTCCCCCGCCGGGATGCGCGAGTCGCGCACCGTGTCCAGCGAGAGCAGCACGCAGACCAGGGCGCCGGCGGCGACCAGGGCCTGGAACACCAGCGTCAGGTCGTCGACGACGAACGAGCAGGCCGCCGGCCCGGCACCTGTGACGTCCACGCAGAACGTGCTGCGCCGGTCGCCGACCAGCGGCACGAGCAGCGCACCGGCGACGGCGAGACCCAGGGCTGCCAGGCCCCCGGCGACAGCCTTGCGGGCGGCGGGGAGGAAGGCGTCGGCCACGAGCACGCCGAGTCCGGCCAGGGCGACGACGAGCGGCGGCGCGATGGCCGCGTAGTCGATCGACTGCACGCCGCTCACGCGCCACCGCCGAGCAGCGTGCGGACCACGGGGGCACTCGCTTCGAGCAACCAGCCCGGCCACAGCCCGAGGACGACGACGAGGACGACCATCGGCGACCACACCGCGAGCTCGTAGGTGCTCGCGTCACGCAACAGCACAGCGTCGCGCCACGCCTGGAAGCTCGTGCCCTGCGCGGCCCGGCGTAGGAGACCTACGAAGTACGTCGTGGTGAGGACGATCCCGCCGCCGGCCAGGACCATCAGCACCAGGAAGTACGCGCGAGGCAGGGTGGCTGCAGGGTCGAACGCGCCGAGCAGCACCAGCATCTCGCCCCAGAAGCCTGCGAGACCGGGCAGCCCGAGACTGGCGATCGCCGCGAAGGCCAGCAGCGAGCCGAGGCGCGGCATCCGCTCGTAGAGCCCGCCCCCGAGCACATGCAGCTCGGCGGTGTGGTGGCGGTCCTTGATGGCGCCGACGAGGAAGAACAGCAGGCCGGTGATCAGGCCGTGCGCGATGTTCGCGTAGAGCGCGCCGTTGATGCCGACCGGGGTGAGCGTGGAGATGCCGAGCAGGACGAAGCCCATGTGCCCGATGCTGGAGAACGCGATCAGTCGCTTCAGGTCCTTCTGGGCAAGGCAGGCGAGCGAGCCGTAGACGATGCCGACGACGGCGAGCGCGCCGAGCCAGGGGGCCAGCACCTCGGCGCCCTGCGGCACGATCGGCAGCGCGATCCGGATGAAGCCGTAGGTGCCCATCTTCAGCAGCACCCCGGCCAGCAGCACCGACCCGACGGTAGGTGCGGCTGTGTGGGCGTCGGGCAGCCATGAGTGCAGCGGCCACATCGGCGTCTTGACCGCAAAGCCGAGGCCGAGGGCCAGGAAGGCGAGCACCTGGACCCCGCGGGACAGTCCGGCACCCTGCCGGTCGGCGAGCTCGACCATGTCGAACGTGCCGGCCTGGGTGCCGACGAGCAGCATCCCCAGCAGCAGGACGACGCTGCCGAGCAGGGTGTAGAGGATGAAGATGTTCGCCGCGCGCCGGCGGCCACCCGGCACGGTGTCGTCACCCCACGATCCGATGACGAACCACATCGGCACCAGCACGACCTCGAAGAACACGAAGAACAGCAGCAGGTCCAGCGCCAGGAAGGTGCCGAGCATGCCGACCTCGAGCAGCAACAGCAGGCCGACCAGGGCCCGCAGCCGGCCCGCCTCGGGCCGGATCCGCGAGAGGTAGACCATGCACAGGGTCGTGAGCCCGGTGGTGAGCAGCACCAGCGGCGCCGAGATGCCGTCAATGCCCAAGTGGAAGCGCAGGCCGAGGCTGGGGACCCAGGACACGTCGATGGCCGGCGATCCGGCTGCCGCCCACACCGAGACCGCGAAGGTCGCCGCGCTGACCCCGATGCCGAACGGGACCGCCAGCCGAGCACCGGCGTCCGGCGGAGAGAGGAGCAGCACGACCGCCCCGGCCAACGGCAGGGCGAGCAGCAGCGGCAGGAGCAGGTCGCTCACGTCAGCGTCACCACCCCGAGGACCAGCAGCAGCACTCCCGCGAGCAGCCCCGTGAGGTAGGTCTGCACGTTGCCGCGCTGGGTGAGGGTGACCAGCCGCCCGAGGCCACTGGTCCTGGTCCCGGTGCCGAGCACGGCCGCCCCGACCACCGAGTCGTCGGTCCACCGAACGGCGCTCGCGGCCGCCCGCACCGGACGCACGACCGCAGTGTCGTAGACCCCGTCGACGTAGAAGGCGCTTTCCAGTGCTGGCCGGAACCGCCACGCCGCCGTGGGGTCGGCCGCGGGCTCGCGGCGCCAGGCGAGCCAGACGACGGCCACCCCGGCGACGGCGAGGAGCAGGGACAGCACCGACGTCACGGCACCGATGTGCAGCACGCCCTGCGCGACCTCGCGCTCGCGCACGATGACCGCGGCGCTGTCGGTGCGATGCTGCCAGCCGATCTGCAGCGAAGCCCACTGCGGCAGCCAGGACCCTCGGAGCCCCACCAGACCCAGCAGGGCGGCCGGCACGGCGAGGGCCACCAGCGGCCAACGCATCGCCGGCGTCGACTCGTGCGGCTGCCCAGCAACTCGTGCCCGAGACTCACCGAAGAACGTCATCAACCACAGCCGGGTGACGTACGCCGCGGTGACGGCGACCGTCACCAGCCCGACGACGAGCACGAGCCAGCCCGTCCACGCCATCGCCGGACCGGAGCCGTCTAGCGCGGTCTCCTCGGCGGCACCCAGCACCGCCTCCTTGGAGAAGAACCCGGCGAACGGTGGCAGCCCGGCCAGCGCCGCCAGGCCGACAGTCGTCGTGACGAACGTGACGGGCATCAGCCGCCGCAGCCCGCCCATGTCTGGCATCAGGTTGGTGCCGACGGCGTGGATGACCGACCCGGCCGCGAGGAAGAGCAACGCCTTGAACGCTGCGTGGGTCAGCAGGTGGAAGTTGGCCGCGACCGCCGACCCGACCGAGAGCGCCGCCAGCATGTACGCCAGCTGGCTCACGGTGGAGTAGGCCAGCACCCGCTTGATGTCGTCCTGGGCCAGGGCAGCCAGTGCGCCGCCGAGCATCGTGATGCAGGCGATCACCGCCATCACGGCCAGCGCCACCGGCGAGAGCAGGAACACGTCGAAGAGCCGTACGACCAGGTAGATCCCGGCCGCGACCATGGTGGCCGCGTGGATCAACGCGCTGATCGGGGTGGGGCCGGCCATCGCGTCGGGCAGCCAGGTGTGCAGCGGGAACTGTGCTGACTTCCCCACCACCCCACAGAGCAGCAGGAGCGCGGCAACGGTGGCGGTGTGCCCTGTCCACACCTGCACCGTGGGTGGGGCGATGTCGATGCGGCCGTTGGCCTGGGCCGCCGAGCTGACCACCGCGTCCATGCTGAAGGTGCCGACTGCGGTCGCCAGCGCGAAGATGCCGAACAGGAAACCGACGTCACCGAGGCGGGTGACGACGAACGCCTTGACCGCGCTGGCCTTCGCGCCCTCCTGCTCCCAGTGGTGCCCGATGAGGAAGTACGAGCAGGCACCCATCACCTCCCACCCGACGAGCAGCACCATCAGATCGTCGGCGAAGACCACCAGCAGCATCGCCGCTGTGAAAAGCGACACCAGCGCGGCGTAGGACGAGTAGCGCGGGTCGCCCTTGAGGTACGCCGTCGAGTAGACCTGCACCGACAGGGCGACGACGCCCACCGCGAGGGACACCAGCGCGGCGAGACCATCAACCCGCAGGTCCAGCCCGATGGGTGGCCCACCGGTCGGCACCCGTGCGAGCTGAGCCGCCTCGTACAGCGGGGCGGACAGCACGGCCCGCGCCGCGAGGACGAGGCTTGCGAGCAGCGCGACACCGGTGCCGGCGATGGCCACCGGGACCACCAGCCGCGGCCAGCGCGGCCCGGCGAGCAGCCCGACCACGGCGGCGAGGAACGGCGCCGCCAGCGCGACGTAGATAGCGCTCACATCGGCTGCCTCTCCCGCAGCTCGGTCAGCTCGTCGAGCGAGGAGGTCTCTCGGTTGCGGAAGACGAGCAGCACGATCGCGAGACCCAGGCCGACCTCCGCGGCGGCGATGGTGATGACGAACAACGTGAGGACCTGACCGGCCAGCAGCTCGTCACGCAGCCACACGTCGAAGGCCACCAGGTTGATGTTGACCGCGTTGAGCATCAGCTCGACCGACATCAGCACCAGGATGGCGTTGCGGCGGGCCAGCACGCCGTAGACACCGATGCAGAACAGCAGCCCGGCGAGGAGGACCGGCATGAGCAGGGGCATCAGGACCGGCCTCCGGGTCCAGGGTCGAGATCGACGTCGGTCGTCTCCGGTTCCCCGGCACCGATCTCGCGGCGGGACAGCACGATCGCGCCCACGAGAGCCGCGAGCAGCAGCACCGACAGTGCTTCGAACGGCAACACCCAGCTGCGGAAGATGGCAGCCCCGGCGGCACTCGATGACCCGGCCACCGCATC
>JBBRVU010000036.1:0-27580 GCA_038246575.1 Actinomycetes bacterium
CCGGATGTCCGAGACCAGCCTGTCGTGCTCCGAGTGGAACACCTGGTGGACCGCCGTCAGGCCGATGTTCTCGTTCGACCGGCCGTCACCTGCCAGGAAGTGGGCGTCGAGCATCTCGTCGTCGTAGGTGCCGGGCTCCTGCACACCGCCGAGACCGGTGATCTCGCTGTCCGAGTCCGGCGTCAGCGCCGGCCGGGCCGGGTTGGGACCCTGGGCCGGGACTGCCTGGGTGGGCACCGCGTTGTGCGCGATGTCGTCCAGGAAGGCGGCACCCATGCGGACGACGTCCGCGGGGATGGCCAGTCCGCCACCCGCGCGGTTGCCCTCCACGAACACGTCGTCGGCCGTCATCGGCTTGCCGTCGGGGCCTTCGGTCACCAGCATCGGCAGGCCGCGAGCCGCGCCGCGGGCGAAGTTGCCGTATGCGTCGGTCACGAGCATCGGGATGTCGAAGACGTCCCGGTCAGCGAGCTTGATGCCGAGCACGGTGGCGGCGTTGGACTTCACGAACGCCCAGGTCGGCATGCCGCCGTCGGCGGTGCTCAACAGCTTTCCGGTGTCGGTGGGACTGCCAGCGACGTCGATGTAGTCACGAAGGAACACCTGGTGCGACGGGACAGACGTGTAGGTCTGGGACTGGTCGACGAAAGGAGTGTCAGTGTTGACACCGTCCTTGACGTCGTCCGCGGTGCCGAGCACACCGTCTGGACCCGGCAGGTTCTCGGTCCGGGTGAGCGCCATGAACCTGGCGTTGGGGCCGGGCTCGTCGCCGGTGCCGGGGATCCCGTCGATGCCATCGAGCAGCGGGTCGTCGTCACGCAAGGGCACGAAGACCGCGCCGTGTGACTTCTTGGTGAAGTCCAGGCCGTGGTCGAAGAACTGCCCGAAGAGGGTGAACCACGAGTTGTAGGGCGGCGAGAGACCGACGTCCGTGGTCACGTTCGGGATGAAGAGGGTCTGGCCCGCGGGGACGCAGTTCTCGGGCACCCCCGGGGACTCGCACGCCTCGATGCCGGGGTTGCCCTGGGTACGCACCGGGTGCAGGGCGGCTGAGACCGCGGCCGGGTTCGTCACGGTCTGGTCAACGATCAGGTTGCTGATGAGCCGGGGCTGCGAGTCCACGACGTTGGTGTTCTTCGAGGCGTAGGTCGTGATCGGTCCGGGAGGCCCGAACGGTCCAGCTGCCTCGGCGTCGCGGAAGTCCGCCGGCGCGTGCCTCGGGAACGGCTTGTGCGACGCACCGAAGTCGGCGCGCTCGGGCTGGAGGTTGTTGCAGGATCCGTCGACGGTCCGCAGGCCGTAGGAGAGCAGGGGATTGGGGATCTGGCTCTGTGCCGTCCCCAGCAGCGAGCCGCAAGGCCCCGTCTCTGCAGTCGTGGTCCGCACGTGCCGTTCGGAAATCTTGATCTGCTTGAGGATGAAGGCCAGGTCGCTCGGTGTGACGTTGAAGCCCTGACCGATCGGTGCAGGCACGGCCTGCGCCGGTGACGCGAGGCCCCCGAGGGGAAGCAGCGTGGCTCCCAGCAGCAATGACGAGAGTGCCGAGACAGTCCGACGTACTCTCTTGACGCCTGGCCTCGGCCGGCGCCCGGACCGGTCCGTGTCGACGAAGTCGCGCATGTGTCCCCCAGAGCTCAGACGTTTTGGTGTTTGCACAATGAAGACGCCACCTTGGGCAAACCTTGGGGACTGCCCGACGACACGGGCTGGGCCACCCGGACAGGCGGGCCGCCACCCGATCGGCGCAATCACAACGGAAGTCGGCACTGTCGGAACGGCCCATGGTCAACAACGTGGTTGTTGATGCACTGTTCTCCTGGCGCAGATGCGCCAGCTGGCGATGTCGCCAGCGCCTGGGGGGGCAAACGATGCACAAGCGAGTACGAGTGAGCCGTGACCGGCCTGGGTCGCCTGCGCTGCGGCCGGACAAGCCGTGCATGCGGATCAACGTCTTGGGCGAGACCGAGGTCATCAGCGACGACCGGGTCCTGACAGTCTCAGGCTTCGGCGGGGTGAAGACTCGTCAGATCCTCGAGATCCTCGTGCTGCACCGACGGCAGTCCCTGTCGAAGGAGCGGCTGGTCGACCTGCTCTGGGAGGGCCGTCCGCCGCGCGACCACATGGCGACGCTCGAGAGCTACGTGTCCGTCCTGCGTGCTCGGCTGCAGCCCGGAGTTGCTCGCGGGGAGTCGGTCATCGTCACCGGCCCGGGCAGCTACAGTCTCGACTGCACCCGCGTGTCCGTGGACCTGGACGACTTCGACCGACTCGTCGAGCTGGACAAGGGCCTGTCGGACAAGGCGGGCCGAGCGCGTCTACTCGAGGCGTTGGCCCTGGTTCGCGGCCCGCTGCTCAGCCACGAGCTCTACGGAGAATGGGCGGCATCGGAGCGCGGGTACAACCAGGAACGCGTCATCGACACCTTGGTCCTGGCTGCCGAGCTGAGCATACGGCTGCGGGACTTCGACGTCGCCGTGCGCACGGGGACGGCGGCGCTTCGCCTCGACCCGCTCGCAGAAGGCGCCTGCCAGGTCGTGATGCGTGCACACTGGGCGGCCGAACGCCCGTCCCAGGCCCTGCGGTGCTACGAGACGTTTCGCCGCGACGTGCGCGCCGAGATCGGCATCGAGCCCGGCGAGACGACCAGGTCTCTGTTCCTCGCCATCGTGAGCGAAACGCCGTCCAGCGACGCAGACGACCTGTCCCACGAGCTGGGGGTTCTCGTCGAGGCGGTCGTCGAGCTCCACCACCGGTGCCGTCGGGCGCGGTCGGTCGCCGCCGTCCCGGCTGCCACGAGCCGGCGCGGGCTAGGAAACGGGCACCCGAAGTCAGCCTCGGAACGGCTCCTCATCGACCTGGTGGCACTTGCCCAGCGCAAGGACAGCGGTCTCACCGCGACTGCCTAGTTCGGCTGATCGCCGGGGCTCACCGAGCGGCTGCGGCTGGCCGTGGGATCCGGACGGCGACGAGGTCGTGCGGGTCCCGTCCTGCAGCCAGGCCGCGCTGCTCGAACTTCGTTCGGGGCCGCCACGGCACGTCGCTGCGGACCTGCAGAGCCGGATGGTCGGCGATGACGTCGTGCCCCAGCTGCGCGTACGCGGCGATGTCGGTCGCGATGTGAAGGGTCCCGCCGTCCACCAACCGGTCGGCGAGCAGGTCGGCCAACCGCGGAGTCAGCAGCCGGCGCTTCGCGTGCCGGTTCTTCGGCCACGGGTCGGGGAAGAAGATGCGCACCTCTGTCAGCGACTGCGGGCCCAGCATCTCGGCGAGCAGCAGCCGCGCGTCACCGTCGACGGCGCGGACATTGGTCAGGCCCCCGGTATCGAGGCCGGAGATCAGCGCCGCATGACCGGGCATGTGCACGTCGACCGCCAGCACGTCACGGCCGGGCTGCGTGGCGGCCAGCTCGAGCGTCGCCTCACCCATGCCGAAGCCGATCTCGAGCACGACCGGCGCCACCCGGCCGAACAGCGCCGGCAGGTCGAGTGGTGCCCCATCGACATCCAGCCCGAATCTGGTCCACAAGCGGGCCAGGGCATCTTCCTGTGTCTGAGTCATCCGCCCGGCCCGCCGCTTGTACGTGCGGACGCCTTCGGTGCGAGTCACCTAGCCCTCGAGCACCCGACGGCGCTCGGCCGCCACGTCGTAGTCGGGCGCGGGGTAGTCCGGCGACATGCCCTCGAGGGCGTCGATCAGCAGCTGGCTGATAGCCAGGTTGCGGACCCACTTGCGGTCGGCCGGTACGACGAACCAGGGCGCCTGGTCGGTGTTGCAGCGGTTGATCGCGTCGGTGTAGGCGGCCTGGTACTCCGCCCAGTGACCCCGCTCATCGACGTCGGTCGGGTTGTACTTCCACTGTTTTGTCGGGTCGTCGAGCCGCGCCAGCAGGCGTTCCTGCTGCTCCTCGAGCGAGATGTGCAGGAAGCACTTCACGATGGTGGTGCCGGAGAGCACGAGTCGCTCCTCGAAGCGGTTGATCGCGTCGTAGCGGCGGCTCCAGACGCGCTTGGGCACGAGGTCGTGCACCCGCACGATCCCGACATCCTCGTAGTGCGATCTGTCGAACACCCCGAGGATTCCCGGCCCGGGGAGGGCGTGGCGGATGCGCCAGAGGAAGTCATGCGCCCTCTCCTCGGCGGTCGGGGCCTTGAAAGCGGTGTACTGGATGCCCATCGGGTCGACGTGGCCCACGACGTGCTTGGTCGTGCCGCCCTTGCCGGAGGTGTCCATGCCCTGCAGCACCAGCAGGAGGGAGCGCGTCCCGCCGCCCTGCGCCTCGGCGTACAACCGTTCCTGCAGGTCGCTCAACCGGTCGCCGAGTGAGACGAGGTCCTTCTTCCCCTCGCTCTTCCCGCCCGAGAACCCCAGGTCGCTGCCCGGGTCGATAGCCGTCAGGTCGACGCCCGTCGGGGGGACGCGGAGCAGGTCACGGACTGCGGGCTTGGGCACGGGCAACGGCTTCCTTCGGCTGTGGGCACGCTGCTGGCGGGCCGGCGAAGCCTCCAGGGTCTCCTCTCAGGCCGATCGGGGGCAAGATCGGCCTCTGGGACCGCCCTCGCGCTAGCCTGGCGACCAGTCGGCTCGGGGAGGACTGGATGAAGGCGTTCACGGTTGCGGCGGTGCAGGTGGCGCCGCTCCCGGGACCCCTGACGGCCGAGTCGATCAAGGGCAACCTGGACAAGGCGGCCGACTGGGTCACCCGCGCTGTCGAGGCGACGGGAGCCGAGCTGGTGGTGCTGCCGGAATCGGTGACCACTGGTTTCACCCCCGGGGTCGGCCCTGACGCGCTGTGGGACCTCGTGTCCGAGGTTCCGGGCCCGGTGATCGAGCCCCTGCAGGAGACGGCCCGCCGGCTCGGCGTCCATGTCGTCGTCGGCACCTACGAGCGTGGCAACGGGCGAGGGACGGTGCACAACGCCTCGGTGCTGCTCGGGCGGGGCGGCGAGGTTGCGGGCGTCTATCGCAAGACGCATCCCTTCTGCACGGAGATGCGCTCCAAGGGCGGCTGGGTGGTCCCGGGAGACGAGGTCAGCGTCGTCGAGACCGACCTCGGCCGGATCGGGCAGATCATCTGCTTCGACGGCGACTATCCCGAGCTGTCGCGGATCACGGCGGTGCGTGGAGCCGAGGTGATCGTGCGGCCGTCCGCCCTGCTGCGCTCCGCCGACATCTGGGAGCTGACCAACCGGGCCCGCGCCTACGACAATCACGTGTTCCTCGTCGGCACCAACGCCACCGGCACCGATCCCGGAGGCGTCATCTACTTCGGAAACTCGATGGTGGTCAGCCCGGTCGCCGAGGTGGTGGCTCGCGCGGCCAGCCACGAGTGCTGGATCTCGGCCCGGCTGGACCCCGCCACGGCGATGGCCTCCCTGACTCCGGGTTCCAGCGTGCCGCAGGTCTTCGACCACCTGGCCGACCGCAACCTCGACCTCATCCGGCGCTACGCCGACGACCTCGTCCGCCCGGCGGCGACCTCGTTCCCGCACCCGGAGCCGCACGGGCAGGTCGTCGACTGAGCATGACCCGTCCCGACCTCGACGGCGTACGGCGTCGCCTCGCCGCCTGCTCCACGGTCTCGGCTGCTGCCGATGCCGTCATGGAGCTGTGCCTGGCCAGCGGGCTGAACCTCCCGAGCATCTACCTCGAGCGAGGCGGACGGCTGCGATGTGTGGCCCAACGGGGCTACTGGCAGGTCTACGACGGGCTTGCCCCGGGGGCGGGTGTGCTGGGCTCCACGTTGGTCACGGGTGAGACCCAGGTGGTCCGGGAGACGGGGAGCCGCAGCGACTTCATCCGGGCGGTTCCCGGCGTCCTGGCGGAGGTGGCGGTGCCGATCAGGGTCGACGGCCGCACTGCCGGCGTGTTCAACGTCGAGTCGCGGACCGCGCTGAGCGTGGACGACGTGCAATGGGTGGAGGCGGTGGGTGATGCGTTCGGCCAGCGCCTGGGGGAGCTGGGCGGCCCCCCGCCCGAGGCGCCGGCCGAGCTGCTGGCCAGGCTCGGCTACGAGCTGGCCTGCCTCGACGACGGCGACGAGGTGGCCAGCCACACGGTGGCCGCCGCGCTCACGGTGGCGGGCATGAGCGGGGGATGCTTGTTCCTGGGCACGGGCGGCCGGTTGACCGCCGCGCACCATTCCGGTGACTTCGGGCAGATGCTCGCCGGGCTGACGCGGGAGCAGTCCGGTCAGCTGGCCGAGTACGTCTGCCGGGCAACCTCCAGCTGGGCGGACGGGACGGGTGACGGCGACGGCTTCGAGGCCGCCAGCTTCCTGCGAGAGAACGGCGTCGGCTCCCTCGTCGTGCTGGCGCTCGTGGCCAAGGGGCGCCGGGAGGGCATCCTCGTCCTTGCCGACGCAGCGCCGCACGCCTCGATCGAGGCGGCGATACCTCTCCTGGAGCTGCTGGCGAGCACGTCGACGGCCATGGTCGTGTCGGCTCGCACCAGCGCCGCCCTCCAGGTGTCCGAGCGCGACCTGGCCCACCGCGCACGCCACGATCCGCTCACCGGTGTCGCCAACCGCAGCAGCCTTCTGGAGGTGATGCGGGCCGCGATGCAGGACGACGTCGTCCGGGCGCGGCTCGTTGTGCTCTTCATCGACCTAGACGACTTCAAGGACGTCAACGACCGCCACGGGCACCTCATCGGCGACCAGCTGCTGGTCGTCGTCGCCGACCGGCTGCGCAACGCGGCCCGGGACGACGACCTGGTCGCGCGGCTCGGTGGGGACGAGTTCGTCATCCTCTGCCGAGCCGTGGAGAGCATCGAGGAGGCCACCGCTGTCAGCGAGCGCATCATCGGTCGGCTCGGCGAGCCCTTCGGGCTCGGCGATGTGGCGGCATCCGTCACCGCGTGTATCGGCATCGCCGCCGCCGACGGCTTCGCCTCGCCCGAGCAGGTGCTCGAGTCCGCGGACCGGGCCATGTACGCGGCCAAGCGATCGGGGACAGGAACCTGGTATCTCGCAGAGGCCTTCGCGTAGCCCAGGGACCCGAGCCGGCTGCGCAACCGGTTAGATGCTGGCATGAGGCTGCGGATCGGGATCGACACCGGGGGCACCTTCACCGACGTCGTGGCGCTGGACGCCGACACCGGCGAGGTGGTGACCACCAAGACCCCCTCGACCCCCGCTGACCCGGCCGACGGCTTTCTTGCCGGGGTGCACAAGGTGCTGGGCATGCTCGGCGCGACCGGAAGGGACGTGGTGTCGGTCAGCCACGGCACCACGGTGGCGACCAACCAGCTGCTCGAGGGCAAGGTCGGCGACCTGGGGCTGATGACCACCGAGGGCTACGAGTTCATCCTCGAGATCGCCCGGCAGAGCGTGCCGGACGGTTACGGCAACTCCTACTTCTGGGTGAAGCCGCCGCGGATCGTCCCGGTCGACCGGGTGCGGGCCATCGGTGGGCGCCTCGACTTTCGCGGCCAACAGCTGCGGCCCTTCGACGAGGCGGGCGCAGCCGAGGCGGCGCGCTGGTTCCGCGACCAGGGCATCAACACGATCGGCGTGTGCTTCCTGCACTCCTACGCCAACCCCGACCACGAGCACCGGGCCCGCGAGGTCCTGCGTCGGGAGCACCCTTCGGCCGTGGTGTCGCTGTCCAGCGACGTGCTGCGCGAGTACCGCGAGTACGAAAGAACGGTCACCACACTCGTCGACGCTGCGGTCAAGCCGCGGATGGCGTCGTACGTCGCGAACATCACGACCCGGTTGCGTGAGGTGGCACCCGGCGTGCCCTGGTACGTCATGAAGTCCAACGGTGGCGTGCTGTCCGCGGAGGAGGTGGTGCACCAACCGATCACGACCGTGCTGTCCGGTCCGGCGGCAGGTGCACTCGGGGCGGCCCTCGTCGCCCGCGACGCCGGGTTCGACCGGGTGCTGACCTGTGACGGCGGGGGGACGTCGACCGACGTGTCTGTGGTCATCGGCGGCGAGCCCACCTTGACCACCGAGGGCACGATCGGGAAGTACCCCAGCAAGATTCCCATGATCGACATCGTCACCGTCGGCGCCGGTGGGGGATCGGTCGCATGGGTGTCACCAGAGGGTTCGCTGAAGGTCGGCCCACGCTCGGCCGGCGCCGACCCCGGCCCGCTCTGCTACGGCCGGGGCGGCACCGAGCCGACGGTCACCGACGCGCATGTCGTGCTCGGGCGCATCCCGCCACACCTGCTCGGTGGCGAGATCCCGCTGGACGTGGAGGCCGCCCGCACCGGTCTGCTGTCTCTCGCGGACCGACTCGGGCTGACCCTCGAGGCGTGCGCGACCGGCATCCTGGAGATCTCGGCGTGGAACCAGGCCAACGCGCTGCGCCAGGTCACCGTCAAGCGCGGTCTGGACGTGCGCGAGTTCACCATGGCCACCTTCGGCGGCTCGGGATCGCTGCTGCTGTGCCGGTTGATGGACGTGCTCGGGCTCCCGACGGTGCTGGTCCCGCGAGACCCCGGCAACGTGTCTGCCTACGGTCTGCTGACCGTCGACGTCCGCAACGACTACGTGCGGACGGCCGTGACCCGGCACACGGACCTCGACGTGAGCGCGCTGGCGACCGGTTTCGACGAGCTGCAGGAGCAGGCGGCTGCCAGCCTGGACCGGGAGGGGTTCGACCGGGCAGCGCACCGCTACGTCCGCACCGCCGACCTGCGCTACGCGGGGCAGGCCTTCGAGGTCAGGGTGCCCGCACCCGAGGGGGCCGTCAACGACACGTTCGCCGACGCAGTGGCCGCTGGTTTCCACGACGCTCACGAGCAGCTCTACGGCTACGCCTTCCGGGACGACCCGCGTCAGCCGGTCGAGTGGGTGAACCTTCGGGTCTCCGGCATCGGGCCGATCGAGCGCCCGCGACCGCAGGAGATCGCGGCTCGTGATGGGGGAACCGAGCGAGCTCGGACGTCGGTGCGGCAGGTGTTCTTCGACGAGTGGGCCGAGTCGCCGGTGTTCTGGCGGCCCGACCTGGCCACTGGGGACGTCATCAGTGGCCCGGCCGTCATCGAGGAGTTCGGCTCGACGGTTCCGGTCCATCCCGGCTTCGGGGCAACCGTCGACCGGTTCGGCAACCTTGTGGTGCGGAGGGACTCATGAGCGTCGACCCCGTGGTTCTCGAGATCGTGGAAGGCTCGCTGGCCGCGATCGAGATGGAGGTCGAGACCGCGATCGGGCGCACAGCGCGCTCGCCGATGATCCGGGACGCCCACGACTTCCGGGCCGGCATCCACGACCGCAGGCTTCGCAAGCTGACCGGCCGCTCGTACTCCGCGCTGGTGCACCCGGTCGCCCGCGACTTCCCGCTGGAGACGATGCGGCCCGGCGACGTCTTCTTCCACAACGACGTCTACCTCTCCGAGGGTGGGATCGGGCACCTGCCCGACCTGTGCGTGACCGTGCCGGTCTTCGTCGACGGGGATGGCGGGCCGGAGGTGGTGGCGTTCGTCCAGGCGTTCGGCCACCACGACGACATCGGGGGAGCGGTGCCGGGGTCGATGCCATCCGGTGCCACGTCGGTGTTCGAGGAAGGCCTGATGGTCCCGCCGATCAAGCTCTGGGACCAGGGCGTACGCAACGATGCCGCGTTGCGCATCATGACGCGCAACTCCCGGATGCCCGACTCACTGGCCGCCGACCTCGACGCCGAGTGCTCGGCCTGTCTGATGGGGTCCCGACGGCTGAGCGAGATGTTCGACCGCTACGGCCGCGAGACCGTCGAGGCGTGCTTCGACGGGATCATCGACAAGACCACCGAGACGTACCGGCGGGAGATCCTGTCGAAGATCCCCGACGGGACCTACGTCTGGGAGGACTACGCCGAGCACGACGGCGTGGACGAGCCGCGGCTGCACACCCAGCGGATCACGCTGACGATGGACTCCACCAAGCCCGCACCGCTGGTGCTCGACTTCACCGGCACCTCGCCGCAGGCCAAGGGCCCGATCAACCACTGCGGCGACTACGCCGAGGGCAACTTCCTCAAGAAGTGGCTCGCCCCGATCCTGCGCAACCTGGCCGACACCCAGGAGCGGATGGCCGAGCTCGATGTCAACGAGGGCATCGTGCCGCTGATCGAGATGCGCTTCCCGCCGCCAGGAACGCTGCTCACGCCGGTCTTCCCCGCTCCGACCAACGCGCGGACGTTCGTCATCCTGCGCCTGCTCGGAGTGCTGGCCGGTGTCGTCGCGAAGGCCGTTGACGGCCGGATGCCCGCTGACCAGGAGACGATCCGCTACACCGGCGTCTACGGGCTGGACCGCGACGGCGAGCCGTACCTGATGCGTGAGGTGCTCGGCGGCGGGTCGGGCGGTCGCTACTACGCCGACGGCGAGGACACGATCCACGTCGTGCCGGACTCGCGCAACCTGCCGACGGAGTTCACCGAGGCCCGGTTCCCCTTCATCGTCGAGCGGCTCGGGCTGGCCGTCGACTCCGGCGGGGCGGGAGAGTTCCGCGGCGGGCTGGGCTACGAGAAGCACATCCGGATGCTGCGCGACGCGCACTTCATGTCCATCGCGGACCGCTCGATCCTGGCTTGCTGGGGAGTCAAGGGCGGCAAGGCGGGGCGGCCGTTCCAGGTCACCGTCAACCCTGGCACCGACGAGGAGCGTGAGGTCGACGCGCTCGCCGATGCCGAGCCGGTCCGCGCCGGCGAGCTGGTGCGAATACGCACCACCGGCGGTGGCGGCTGGGGCGACCCTCTGGCGCGAGCGACGGAAGAGGTGCGGCGCGACGTGCGGTGGGGCAAGGTGAGCGTCACCGGCGCGTACGACGACTACGGCGTCGTGGTGACGTTCGACGGTGACGACCCGGTGGTCGATGTCACCGCCACCGACGCCCGACGCGGCGAGCTGCGCGAGGGCCGGACCGGGGACGAGCCCTTCTTCGACCGGGGACCCGGCTACGCGCGCCTGGCGTCCGGTCGAACCCACGCCGACGTCGACGTCTTGTGAGCTCCCCGCTCGGTCCGTGAACGTCAGGGAGCCAGCACTTCTGGCACACCGAAGGTGTCATGCAGCCCGATAGCCTCGCTGAGCAACTCACTCGGCGGGACTCACTCGGAGGTAGACATGGCTCGGAGAGACTTGCAGGTGCTCGGTGGGGCGGTAGCGTCGGCGACGCTGCTCGCCGGCTTGCTGGGCGCGACGTTGCCCGGCCGCAACTCGGTGGACAAAGGAGACATAAGCAAGGGCGCCGTCGGCAAGTCGGAGATCTCCAAGGGCGCCGTCGCGAAGTCCGAGATCCGGAAGAACGCCGTCGGCCACGCCGAGCTCAGGCGTGGTTCAGTTCGTGGGGAGGAGGTCGATGAGGCGACCCTGGGCAAGGTTCCTAGCGCAGCCGCCGCTGACACCGTCGGCGGCAAGAGTGCCGGGCAGCTGGACACGCGCTGGGCACTGATCGCCGAGAACGGGACGATCGAGCGACAGACGGGCGGCTTCACCATCCTCAACTGCTACACCGCCAATGCCAACTGCTACATCGATGCCGGCGAGGACGTCACGAACAACGGCATGCACGCGCAGATCGTCGTCGCCAACACCGATGGCAGCGCCATCCTCTCGGGTGAGACCGGGGTCGCTCCCTGCGGGGCAACGTTCGTTGCCTGCGCGCCGCCGGGGGCGGAGAGCAACAACGTGCTGGTCGTTGCACCGCGGGCATCTGATGGCACCGTGCCCGGCGGCGTCGCGCCGCCGACGGCCGCCAACGCTGCTCGGTTCTACGTGTTCGTCACCGGGTCGGAGGGCTGACCCAACAGCCGGAACCGGCAGGGTCACGCCCGCGTGGCGTGACCCTGTCGGGTCATCCGGTGAATCGCACGAACCCTGTGCGGGTCAGCGTCTCGGCGTCACCGGCGATGACTCCCGTCATGCCGACGGCGTACACCAGGTCGCCGTCGATCAGCACCCGTTGCGGCCAGTCCGCCGGCCTCATCGCAAGTCGTCCTGCTTCCCGCAGCCGGCCGTCCCTGCTCACCGTGACGCCGAGCGCGCTGGTGACGGAGCCCTCGGCGCCGGCCGGGTCGTAGGACTGGAATGCGAAGGTCGCGAGACGGTTCACGGGGTCGTACGAAAACGCCCGTGAGTCGTCCATCGCCGGGGTCCAGCCCTCGCCGAGCTGTATCCGGTCGACCTGCTTGGGCTGGGAGAGGTCGGACACGTCGAACACCGACATCTGCACGCCGGTGGCGCGACCATTGCTGTCGGCCTCCTGGCCGAGGGCGAGCAGCAGTCCGTCGCCGATGGGGTGCAGGTAGGTCGAGAAGCCGGGCACCTTCAGCTCGCCGAGCACCTTGGGTGTCCCGGACAGGTCGAGCAGGTAGAGCGGGTCGGTCTGGCGGAACGTCACGACCGCGGCGATGTCGCCGAAGTAGCGCACTGCCTTGATCTGCTCGGTCTTGCCGAGACCGTCGACCCGACCGGTCTCGACGAGACGTCCGTCCCGCTCGACGAGCTTGACCACCATCGAGGACGACTGTCCGGCCCGCTCGCTGTCCCACGGCGGTTGGCGGGTCGTGGCGACACGCAGTGCGCCGTCGTAGCTGGACAGTGCCCAGCGTCCCAAGACGTAGCCGGGCACGGTGCCGCTCCCGACGTAGGTCGTCGCGGTCCGTGACGAGGTGTCGAAGCCATGCAGCTCGGTGCTGACCTCGTCGGTGGCGGGCGAGGAGGGCGCGCTGGAGCCGCCGTCGCGCAGCAGGGGGACCGGACCGACCGTGCCCCACCGGCTGGTCGCGACGTACATCCGGTCTGCGGCGGCATAGACCAGATCGCCGTCGGTGGTCACAGCGGTGGAGTCGGTCGGCGCGAGCCCGTCGCCGGGCCGGATTGTCGTGACGAGCAGGGTGCTCGCTCCGCGGGGGGAGCGGGCGTGGAAGACGCGGTCGCAGGCAACGGCCCGGCCGCGGTCGACCACTGTGCCGGTGGAGTCGCTGCGTACGACCCGGGGAAGTATCTCGGCCAGGCTCAGCTGCGCGGCCAGGCTCCGGTTGCCGGCCAGAGCCCGCTCCTGCTCGGCGGCTGACGGGTCCACCGGGTAGACGACGCGGGGCTGCGGCGAGGTCGAGGTCACCAGCCGCACGGTGCCGTCTGTCAGGCGGGCGCTGACGTACTGCGCGTCATAGGTCGCCTCCTCGATCAGGCGGGGCTGGTCGGTGGCCAGGTCGAGCAGCAGGACGCGGGTCGTCGGCGTGCCGGGGTTCCAGAGCATCGACCGGGCGGCGTCGTCCCCACTGGTCGCGCCCGGCTGCGGGCCGTCAACCTTGTTCGGCCGCCAGCCGGGGAGCAGCGCGACGGCGCGGTCGCCGGCGAGGAGGAGCTCGCCGCCGGAGGTCTGCTCGCCGGTGATGCGCAGTGACCCGAGCAGCGCCGGCCCGGCACCGGCCCGCACCACGCGGACCCGGTCTCCGGTCAGCATGACCAGTCGTCCGTCGCGCAGCTTCACCAGGTCCGGCTCGTCGACGCCCTGCTCCTGCACGTTCGTCCCGGTCGGGCCGGACCCGACCGCACCCGGCGCCGCGGTTGCGCGCTCGGCGCCGCCGGCCGAACCGGCGACGTCGTCCAGGGCGATCATCGGGCCGCCGGACCCGAAGCCGTACGCCGTGGCGGACCGGGTCAGCTCCGACCGGTAGTGGGCCAGCAGCTCGGCGCAGTCCGAGTAACCGACCAGCCCGGCCGCTTGCGCCGTCGGGGCCGCCCCGGGCAGCAGCTGCGCCGCTCCGACACCCACCACGGCGACGGCGACCGCCGCGCCGCCAGCCACGTACCTGCGACGAACGGCCACGCGGCCGGCCATGAGCCTGCGACGGACGGGCATCCGAACCTCCAGCTGATCGACTGGACCCTTGGACGCACCCCCACCCCATCCGGTTGCACCCCACCCCCCAACCCTTCCCCCCGTTCATCATGCAGATGTGGGGATCTTGGGCATCACCGCAGGTCAGCGCGCTAAACTCCCTTGTCGATCATGCAGGAATGGGGATCTTGGTCGGTCAGCTCGTGACCGCAGCGCTGTCGCCCACCGGGTCGACGAAAAGGACCGACACCAGCCGGAGCTCGGCACGACTGTCCGGCGCTACGAGGCCCCCTGTGCTGCGCACGGTGAGCGCCCGGTGATCACAAACCGACCCGACCGTCGTCACGGTGGTGCACTGACCACGACCCGCGTCTGCTCTGGCGGAACCAAGATCCCCATTCCTGCATGATCGACTGGGACATCCGAGGGGCTGACCTGCGGCGATGCACAAGATCCCCATTGCTGCATGATCAACGGGGAAGTTGGAGGGGGGCTAGGGGGAGGCGATGCGGCCGAGGCCGGTGGGCAGGCTCGAGGCGGCGGCGCGGTCGAGCAGCCACAGGGTGCGATCGCGTCCGGCAGCGCCTGCGGCCGGGATCTGGGTGGTGCCGGTGCCGGACAGGGCCATCGCGACCGCTCGCGCCTTGTCCTCGCCCGCAACGATCGCCCACACCTCGTGCGAGCCCTGGATGACGGGCAGCGTGAGCGAGATGCGTGTTGGTGGCGGCTTCGGGGCACCCCGCACGGCGACCACACTGCGCTCGTCGTAGAGCGCCGGCTTCTCCGGGAACAGCGACGCGATGTGGCCGTCCGGCCCCACGCCGAGCAGGCAGACGTCGAATGCGGGCGCCGGCCCGTGGTCCTCCTGGCGGGCTGCGTGCGCGAGCTCCTCGGCGTAGCGGGCGGCAGCCGCCTCCGGGTCGTCGCCGTCGGGTCCGTCTGCCGCTGGCATCGGGTGCACCCGGGCGGGGTCGAGCGGCACCGTGTCCAGCAGCGCGCCTCGGGCCAGCGTCTCGTTCCGCTCCGCGTCACCGGCCGGCAGGAAGCGCTCGTCGCCCCACCACAGGTCCAGCCGTCGCCAGTCGACCGCACCTCGAGCCGGCTGGTCGCGAACGGCCTCGAGAACCTGACGAGCGATGCTGCCCCCGGTGAGAACCAGGGACGCCTCGCCGCGGGCCGCCTGCACGTCGGTCAGTCTGGTGATCAGCCGCGCCGCGACGGCTGCGGCGAGCTCGTCGGGGTCGCGGTGCACGAGCACCGTCGGCGTCCGCATCAGGACCGCTTCCGGGAGGCCGACTTCGCCTTGGTCGCCTTCGACGGCTTCGATGCCTTCGATGCCGACTTCTTCGTAGCGGACCTGGTCGCGGTGGACCTCTTGGCGGTCGCTTTCGTCGGGGTGGCCTTCTTCGTGGCAGCCTTCTTCGTGGCAGCCTTCGTGGTGGCAGCCTTCTTCGCAGCCGTCTTGGTGGAGGCCGACTTCTTCGCGGTGCTGCGCGTGCTGCCTCGTTGCGACGCCGGCTGGCTCGGGTCCTTCCAGACCAGCTCACGCTTGGCCGGCCGTTCGTCGAGGCCGGTCTCACCTGTCGCCGCGCCAAGTGCATCGGCATAGGGCTGGTCAGCGTCGAGCCGACGCAGCTCCTCGGCGATGAGGTCACCCAGCTCGCGCCGCTTGAGCGGCAGCTGGCGGTCGGACATCCCGCTCCGGCTCAGCGTCGCCAGATAGCCGTCCGGTCGATCGATCCGCAACCGGTGCCGGCCCTCGAAGGAGACCTCGGCGGCCGTGATCCCCGGCCCCTCGGAGCTTGTGCGCTTGACCTTGACCCCGAGCCTCGCCGTCAGCCAACCGGCGAGCAGTGCGGCACTCGGGTTGCCCGCCTCGGCCTGCACCTCGGCCGAGACCGGCACCGACGTCATGTCGTCGAAGCTTGACGCGAGCAGTGCGCGCCACGGCGTCGTGCGGGTCCAGGCCAGGTCGGTGTCGCCGGGGGCATAGTCCTTCGCCCGCCGCTTGACGGCAGCGACGGGGTTCTCGGACGTGGAGGTGTCGGTGACCCGCCGCGACGCAAGAACCGCGAGGGCGTCGTACGCCAGCCGGTCCGGGGTGTCGCCGTGCCACCACGTCACGACCGGTGCGTCCGAGGCGAGAAGCGGCAGCACGACCGACTCCGCGTGCAGCGTCAGCCGGCCGTACATCCGCATGACGACCGACTCGTTGGCACCCATCTGCCCGCCCACCTGCACCTCGGCGTCGAGCCGGTCATCGGCGTCGACCTTGCGGCGCACGACGACGAGCACCCGGCACGGATGCGCCGCCGCAGCAGTCGTGGCCGCCGCCCGCGCCTCCTCGACGTGCTGCTCGTCGGCGATCACGACCAGGGTCAGGGCCAGGCCCGAGGCCAGTGCCCCGGCGGCCCGCCGTTCCGCGGCAAGCGTCTTGACGATCTCGGTGCCGTTGGTGTCCCACAGGATCGTGCTCATGGTCGTCGCCACACCCGGCCGTCGCGGGCCAACATCTCGTCGGCGCACTTCGGGCCCCACTCGCCCGCCCGGTAGATCTCCGGACTCGTGCCGGCCCAGAACTCCTCGAGTGGATCGATGACGCTCCACGAGAGCTCGACCTCCTCGTTGCGCGGGAACAGCGTCGCGTCTCCGATGAGCACATCGAGCAGCAGTCGTTCGTACGCCTCGGGCGACGACTCGGTGAACGCCTCGCCGTAGAGGAAGTCCATCGACACGTCCCGGACCTCCATCGCCGAGCCGGGCACCTTCGAGCCGAAGCGCATCGTGATGCCTTCATCGGGTTGGACGCGCACCACGAGCTGGTTGTTGCCGAGCTCCTCTGTGTCGGTGGAGTCGAAGGGCAGGTGCGGCGCCTTCTTGAACACCACCGCGATCTCGGTCACCCGGCGGGGGAGTCGCTTGCCGGTGCGCAGGTAGAACGGCACGCCGGCCCAACGCCGCGTCTCGACGCCGAGACGGACGGCGGCGTACGTCTCGGTCGTCGAGGTCTTGGGGACCTTCTCCTCCTCGAGATAGCCGGGCACCCGGCTGCCACCGAGCCAGCCCTGGGTGTACTGCCCGCGCACCGCGTAGTCGGCCAGGTTGTCCGGCAGCGAGATCGCGCCAAGCACCTTGGTCTTCTCGGTGCGGATCGCCTCCGCGTCGAACGCGACCGGCTCCTCCATTGCCGTCAGCGCCAGCAGCTGGAGCACGTGGTTCTGCAGCACGTCGCGGGCTGCACCGGCGGTGTCGTAGAAGCCGGCGCGGGAGCCGATGCCCACGTCCTCAGCCATTGTGATCTGAACCGAGTCGACGAAGTTGCCGTTCCACACCGGCTCGAAGAGCGTGTTGGCGAACCGCAACGCGAGCAGGTTCTGGACGGTCTCCTTGCCCAGGTAGTGGTCGATGCGGAAGACGTCCTGCGGGGTGAACACCTCGTCGACCAGCTCGTTGAGGGCCTTGCCGCTCTCCAGGTCGTGGCCGAACGGCTTCTCCACCACGACTCGCCGCCAGCCGCCCCGGTCGCTGTTGTCGGCCATCCGGGTGCGTCGCATCTGCTTGAGCACGACGGGGAACATCGCGGGCGGGATTGACAGGTAGAAGGCAGCGTTGCCCTGGATGCCGTGCGACTCCTCCATCTCGATGAGGGTCGACGCAAGAGTGTCGAAGGCCTGGTCGTCGTCGAAGGACCCCGGCACAAACTTGATGCTGTCCGAGAGCCGCTGCCAGACGTCCTCGCGGAACCCGGTGCGCGCTCCCTGCTCGGCCGCTTCCCGAGACAGGGCAGCGAAGTCGCCGTCGCCCCAGTCACGTCGGGCAAATCCGAGCAGCGCAAAGCCGGGCGGCAGCAGGCCCCTGTTGGCGAGGTCGTAGACAGCAGGGATGAGCTTCTTGCGCGCCAGGTCGCCGGTCACTCCGAACACCACGAGGGCGCACGGTCCCGGGACCCGGGGCAGTCTCCGGTCGCGCACGTCGCGCAGCGGGTTGGTGCCCGAGGCGCCCTTGGCGGAGCTGTGCGGCAGGTCACGCAGGGGTGGGTAGCTGGCCGTCACCTTTTGTCCCCCAGCCCGGCCTGGTCGGCGGCCGCGAGCAGCTGGCGCAGGCCGGCAGCACGTGCGGACAGGTGCAGCCGGACGACGGGGCGGTCCCGACCGGCGAGGGCGCTCTGGTCACCGAGCGCCTGGGCCAGCTGGAGACGTCCGAAGGAGTACGGGCGCCCAGGCACGTCGACGTCATGCTCCACCGCACCCGTGACCTGCAGGAAGACCCCGACCTGCGGGCCGCCCTTGTGGAACTGCCCGGTCGAGTGCAGGAACCGGGGCGCCCAGCCGAAAGTCACCGGTCGCGGTGCTGCGGCGAGGGCCAGTCGCGGCCGCAGGCCCTCGGCGGCCGCGTCGCCCGTCCGGTCGAGGTAGGCCATGACCGCGAGGTAGCCGCGCTCCGGAATCTGGCCCAGCAGAGCGGAGAGGACCGTCGGGAGGGTGTCGGCGCCACCGAGCAGGCCGGCGTCCGCGTAGACCTCCACCGCATCCTCGACGAACAGCGGCGTGCCTTCCGGCAACGGTCCGTCGTCACCCGCGCCGTCCAGGATCTTCTTGGTGGTGTCCTTGGACTCAGCGACGTTCGGTTGGTCGAAGGGGTTGATGCCCAGGACCTTCCCGGCCACGGCCGTGGCGTACTCCCAGAGCAGGAACTGCCCTCCCAGAGATCCGCTGACCGCCGTGGCGTCCAGTCCCGGACGACCGGGGCCCAGCAGGACCCGATGTGCGTCAGGACCCGCGTCGACGAAGCCCGGAGCGTCAATGCCTTCGACCACCACGGGCAGGATGCCGGTGCCCTGCTTCCCGGTGGACTCGGCGACGAGCTGCTCGGCCCAGTCGCCGAAACCCGCAATCCCCGAGCCGTTGTCGGCGAGCACGAGCTTGTCGCGTCCGGCCTGCGCCTGCTCGCCCATCGCGCGCCCGAGCACGACTCCCGGGTTGTCCTCGGCGCCGAGGTCGTCGGCCAGCACCCGGGCGTCGGCCAGCAGTCGCTCGACGTCGGCCCCGGCGAGATAGCTCGGCGCCAACCCAAATGCGGACAGCGCGCTGTAGCGACCGCCCACCGCGGGGTCGGCGAGCACCACCGAGTAGCCGGCGTCGCGGGCGAGGCTCTCGAGCGGGGACCCCGGGTCGGTCACCACCACGATGCGGTCGGCGATCTCGGCGTCGGTCAGTCCCGACTCGCGCATCGCCTGCTCGAATGCCCGCCGGTGGCTGTCGGTCTCCACGGTGCCACCGGACTTGGAGGCGATCACGACGACGGTGCGTTCTATCCGGTCGCGCAGCACAGCACCGACCTGGTGCGGGTCGGTGCTGTCCAGGATCGTGAGGTCGGCTCCCGCAGTTCGGGTGATGACCTCCGGCGCCAGCGACGAGCCGCCCATCCCGGCGAGGACGACATGATCGAGCCCTGCTGCCCGCACGCGGTCACGCAGCTCACGCAGCTGAGGCATCAAGTCCTCGGAGGACCTCGGCAGATCGAGCCAGCCGAGCCGGTCGGCAGCCTCTGCCTCGGCGTCCGGGCCCCACAGCGTGGGGTCCTTGGCCGTCAAGGCAGCGGCAACCCCGGACAGGTCTGCTCGGCCGACGGGACCAGCACCGCTCTCGGCACCGCCGACCTGGACGGAGACGCTCATGAGGCCTTGCCCGACGAGAGACGCTTCAGCTCGCCGTGGGTGGACTCGAGCAGCTCGCTCCAGGACGCCTCGAACTTCTCGACCCCCTCGTCCTCGAGAACCTGCACGACGTCTGCGACATCGACGCCGACCCCGGCCAGATCCGCCATCACCTGCTCGGCGTCGGCGTAGGCGCCTCGAATCGTGTCGCCCCGGATCGTCCCGTGGTCGGCAACCGCGTCCAGTGTGGACTCGGGCATCGTGTTCACGATGCCGGCGGCAACAAGCTCGACGACATACTGCGTGTCGTCATAGGCAGGGTCCTTCACGCCGGTGGAGGCCCACAGCGGGCGTTGCGGCGTCGCACCGGCGTCGGCCAGCGCCGTCCAGCGCGGGGATGCGAAGACCTGTTCGTAGCGCTGGAACGCAAGTCGCGCATTTGCGATCGCGGCCTTGCCTCGCAGCTTCTTCGCCTCGGCCGACCCGAGCTTGTCCAGCCGCTTGTCCACCTCGCTGTCGACCCGGCTGACGAAGAACGACGCGACGGAGGTCAGACGGGACAGGTCGTGCCCGGCGGCCCGGGCTCGCTCGACACCGTCGAGGAAGGCGTCCATCACCTCGCCGTAGCGCTCGAGGGAGAAGATCAGGGTGACGTTGACGCTGATGCCCTCGGCGAGGCACTGGGCGATCGCCGGGAGCCCGGCCTTGGTTGCCGGGATCTTGATGAACAGGTTGGGCCGGTCGACCAGCCACCACAGCTGCCGCGCCTCGGCCACGGTCCGCTCGGTCTCGTGAGCCAGTCGCGGGTCGACCTCGATGGAGACCCGGCCGTCGATCCCGTCGCTGGCGTCGTAGACCGGCCGGAACACGTCGCAGCCCCAGCGCACGTCGTAGGTCGTGACCATCCGCAGCGCCTCCTCGACCTCGACACCGCGTGCGGCGAGGTCGCGCAGCTGGCGGTCGTAGAGCTCGCTCTCGCTGATGGCCTTCTGGAAGATGGTGGGGTTGGTGGTGACGCCGACGACGTGCTTGTCCCTCACCAGGTCGGCGAGGTTGTCGGTCGTCAGTCGACCGCGGCTCATGTCATCGAGCCAGATCGCCACGCCCTCGTCAGAGAGCTGGCGCAGGGGATCGGTCATCGGGGTTGCTCCCTCGCTCGTGCGGTCAGTTGCCAGTCGTGCTGCCGGTGATCACGCCGACCCGTTCGAGCGCGGCGTGCGCAGCGGCGACGACACGGTCGGGCGTAAAACCGAACTGCTCGTACAACACCGTTTGAGCCGCGCTGCTTCCAAAGTGCTCGAGGCTGACGATCTCGCCGGCATCGCCGACGATGTCGCGCCAGCCCATGCCGACCGCTGCCTCGACGCTGACGCGGGCCTTGATGCCGCTCGGGAGCACCTGTTGCTGGTACGCGGTGTCCTGACCGCGGAACCACTCGACGCACGGCATCGACACCACCCGGGTGGGCGACCCCTCAGCCTCGAGCGTCTCGCGGGCGGCGACCGCCAGCTGCACCTCGGAGCCGGTGGCCACGAGGATCACTCGAGGCTGGCCGTCGGAGGCGTCCGCCAGCACATAGCCACCGCGGGCGGTTCCCTCGGCCGAGGCGAAGACCTCTCGGTCGTACGTCGGGAGGTCCTGCCGACTCAGACACAGACCAGCGGGCCGGTCGGTGTGTTCGAGGATGGTGCGCCAGGCGACGACCGTCTCGTTGGCGTCGGCCGGCCGGACCACGTCGAGGCCCGGGATGGCGCGAAGCGCGGCCAGGTGCTCGACCGGCTGGTGGGTAGGGCCGTCCTCACCGAGGCCGATCGAGTCGTGGGTCCAGACGTAGGTCACCGGCAGCTGCATCAGGGCGGCCAGGCGCACCGCCGGACGCATGTAGTCGCTGAACACCAGGAAGGTGCCGCCGTAGACGCGGGTGCCGCCGTGCAGCGCGATGCCGTTCATGATCGAGCCCATCGCGTGCTCGCGGATGCCGAAGTGCAGCACCCGCCCGTACGGCCCGCCCGGGAACGCCTTGGACTGGCGGTCCTCGGGGAGGAACGACGGCTCGCCCTTGGGTGTGGTGTTGTTCGACTCGGCCAGGTCCGCTGAGCCGCCCCACAGCTCGGGCAGGACGGGCGCGATCTTGTCCAGCACCGAGCCGGAGGCCTTGCGCGTCGCCATCCCCTTGGCATCGGCCGGGAACTCCGGCAGCGCCGCGGTCCAGCCCTCGGGGAGGGTGCGCGTGCTCATCCGGTCCAGAAGCGCCTTGCCGTCGGGGTTCTCCGCGGCCCAGGCCGCGAAGCCGGTGTCCCACTCCGCATGCAGGGCGCGGCCGCGCTCGACGACGCCACGGGCGTGAGCCAGCACCTCCGGGTCCACGTCGAAGGTCAGGTCGGGGTTCATGCCGAGTGCCTTCTTGGTCGCGGCAACTTCGTCGGCGCCTAGAGCGCTCCCGTGGGCCTTGCCGGTGTTCTGCGCGTT
This sequence comes from Actinomycetes bacterium, assembly GCA_038246575.1. Taxonomy (GTDB): domain Bacteria; phylum Actinomycetota; class Actinomycetes; order JACCUZ01; family JACCUZ01; genus JACCUZ01. The sequence continues at coordinate 21,906 of JBBRVU010000036.1, forward strand.
CGGCGCCGGCCAGGCGATCACGGTGCGGAGAGCGATGAACGACGGCCGATCGGTCACCGCCTTCGCCTCGTCGTATGCACGGGCCAGGGCCTGGACGTTCTCGGTGTAGCGGCCGGTGCCCGCGAGCCAGTTGACCCGCTGCACGTGCCAGCCGTACGCCTCGTAGCGCGCCACCGTGTCCTCGGACAGGGCGATCGACGTGTCGTCCTCGATCGAGATGTGGTTGTCGTCGTAGAGCAGCACAAGGTTGCCCAGCCGCTGGGTCGCCGCCAGGGACGACACCTCGCTGGTGATGCCCTCCTCGATGTCGCCGTCGGAGGCGAAGCACCACACGGTGTGGTCGAACAGGCTCTCGCCCGCGGGTGCGTCGGGGTCGAGCAGGCCGCGTTCGCGTCGAGTCGCCATCGCCATGCCGACGGCATTGCCGACGCCCTGGCCCAGCGGTCCCGTGGTCGTCTCGACGCCCGCGGTGTGCCCGTGCTCGGGGTGGCCGGGGGTCAGGGAGCCCCAGGTGCGCAGCGCCTTGAGGTCGTCGAGCTCGAGCCCGTAGCCGGAGAGGTAGAGCTGGATGTACAGCGTGAGGCTCGAGTGGCCGCAGGACAGGACGAAGCGGTCCCGGCCCGTCCAATGAGGATCGGTCGGGTCATGGCGGAGGTAGCGCTGGAAGAGCAGGTACGCCGCCGGCGCGAGACTCATGGCCGTGCCGGGATGGCCGTTGCCGACCTTCTGCACGGAGTCCATCGCCAGGGTGCGGACGGTGTCGACCGCCTTCTGGTCCAGCGCGGACCACTCGAGCTTGCCTGTCGTGCTCACCGGGTGGGGCTCCTTCGGCTGGTGGGACGGTTCGGGCGGTCGAGCAAGTCCTCGCCGCGAGCCTACTCAGGGTGACCACCGTCACGTCCCTGTCCGTCCGGTGGCCGGATACAGTGGCAGTGCCCCGGTGCGATGCACCGAAACGGCCCAGCAGCAGCAAGCAGACTGGTCACCGAGTCCGGATCGAGGTGTGCGTGACGGCCGTCGACATGCCGCGGTCGCCGGCGTCCGCCGGTGGCGGCCGCGATCCCGGTCCGCGCCGGAGCCCGCGCCAGACGGTCGCCGCGTACGTCGCGCTGACCAAGCCGAGGATCATCGAGCTGCTGCTCGTCACGACCGTTCCGACCATGCTGCTCGCCGCCGGTGGGATCCCGTCCTGGCGGCTGGTCGCCGCCACCCTCCTCGGCGGGGCTCTCGCAGCCGGTAGTGCCAACACGCTCAACTGCTACGTCGACCGCGACATCGACCAGGTGATGCACCGCACCGAGCGACGACCACTGGCCACCGGGCTGGTCAGCCCGCGCGAGGCGCTGGTGCTGGGAATCGTCCTCGGCGTCCTCGCCGTCGGGTTGCTGACGGTCACGACCGGCGTCCTGCCGGCAGTCCTTGCGCTGGTAGCCATCACCTTCTACGTCGCCGTCTACACCATGACGTTGAAGCGGCGGACGCCGCAGAACATCGTGTGGGGGGGCGCCGCCGGCTGCATGCCGGTGCTCATCGGATGGTCAGCGGTGACCGGCTCCCTGTCCTGGACCCCGCTCGTCCTGTTCGCGATCATCTTCCTTTGGACCCCACCGCACTACTGGCCGCTGTCGATGCGGTTCCGCGACGACTACGCGGCCGCCGGGGTGCCGATGCTGCCGGTCGTCGCCACACCCCAGGCGGTGGCGCGTCGCGTCATCATCTACAGCTGGGCCATGGTGGGCGCATCCCTCGTCCTGTGGCCGGTCGCTGGCACCACCCCGGTCTACGGCGTCGCGGCCCTGATCCTGGGTGGGGCGTTCCTCCGGGAGGCGTACGTCCTTCAGGCCCGGGCGACGGCAGGGGCGCCCGTGGAAGCGGCAGCCATGCGCTTGTTCCACGGCTCGATCACCTACCTGACGCTGCTGTTCCTCATGATCGGCATCGACCCGCTGCTGCCCTTCTAGGCCACGGGCGGCCCGAGGACGAGGCGCACCTCGCCTCCTCCCGCGGGCAGCGACGTGACGCGGAGCTCACCGCCGGAGGCGGTCGCGGTGCGCCGGGCGATGTCCAGACCCAGCCCGGTCGAGCCCGCCCGGCTCTCGCCCCGCGCGACGACGCCCTCGTCGGGGAAGCCGGGACCCGCGTCGCTGACGACGACCTCGGCCCCGCCGCCGATCTGCGTAGCCACAGACACCGAGAAGCCGGCGCCTTCGGGCGTGTGCGCGATCACGTTCCCCAGGAGGGCGTCGAGGGCGGCTTCGAGGTCGGCGCGACTGATGCGGACCCACGCGGCCCGATCTGGCAGTGCGAGATCGACCGAGCGACCCTGGTCGTCGGCCAGCGCCTGCCAGAACGCAACCCTCTCCTCGACGACGTCCTTGGCGTCGCAGCGGGCATCCAGGCCCTCCCGCACCGGCCGGTGTGCCTCGTTGATCAGGTCATCGACCTGCCGGGTCAGCTCGTCAACCGCGTCCGAGAGACCTTCCCGGTCCGGTCCGGGAGGCAACGACTCCACGCCCAGACGAACGGCGGTGATGGGCGTGCGCAAGCGGTGCGACAGGTCGGCGACCGACTCCCGCTCCGAGGTGAGCAGCTCCCCGATTCGGGCAGCTAGGAGATTCAGGGCGTGTCCAACGCCGCGGATCTCGGCCGGCCCGGTGGGGGACACCCTGGCGCTGAGATCGCCGGTGGCCAGCCGGTGCGCCGCTGCGGCCAGATCGGTGATCGGGGACGTGAGAGACCTCGCGAGGCGGTCGGCGACCACGAGCGACAACGTGACGAGAACAAGCCCGAGCACCGCGAGGATGATCCGGGCGCGCAGTACGCCTTCTCGAAGGCTCGCTCGCGGCACGAACGTGTCGACGATGAACACGCGCCCGTCGACGGCGACCGGTTGGCGGATCAGTGCCCGGCCGTCGTCGGTGCGAGTCACCTGCGTCCGGCGAGCCGGCCCATCGGTGTCCTCGCGCACCCGCACCTGCAGCCCCGAGCCGGCGAGCTGCTGGGCTACGTCGTCGATCTCACCCGGCGTCGACCCCGACGCAACCGCCGACACGAGAACCTGGCTGCGCGCCGTCGCTTCGGACACCGCGTCGCTGGTGGCCGCCCTGCTCACGAGAACGGCCAGCGGAAGCAGGAACGCGAGCAGCACCACGGACGTCGTGGCCGCGACGAGCAGCGCGAGCCGACGCCTCATTCTGGTTGGACCAGCTTGACCCCGACTCCACGAACCGTGTGCAGCAGCCGCGGCTCGGGCCCGGTCTCCCCCAACTTGCGACGCAGCCAAGACAGGTGGACGTCCACGGTCTTGTCGGCGCCGCCGTACGGCTGTCGCCAGACCTCGGCGAGCAACGTCCTCTTGGACACCACCTCGCCCGGCCTCGCTGCGAGGTAGGCCAGCAGGTCGAACTCGCGCGGCCGCAGGTCCAACGGCCGCCCGGCCAGCTCGGCGGTCCGGGCCCGGGGGTCGACCACCAAGTCACCGACCGTCAGCTGGGTCGGCGGCGCATCCTCGGCCGCGCGACGCAGGACCGCTCGGATCCTGGCGTCCAGAGTGTCGGCGCTGAACGGCTTGACCACGTAGTCGTCGGCCCCCGCGTCCAGGGCCGCGACGGTCACCGCGTCGTCGTCTCTGGCGGTCGCCACGATGACCGGGACGTTGCTGATCGGCCGCAGCATCCGTAGCACCTGCAACCCGTCGACGTCGGGCAGGCCGAGATCCAGCACCACCAGGTCGGGTGGATGGTCGAGCACATGCTGCAGGCCGCGCAGTCCGCCGACCTCGGTGCTGACCACGTGTCCCCGGTCAGTGAGCGCACGCACCAGCGCGACCCGGATCCGCGGATCGTCCTCGACGAGCAGCAGCACGGCCACGGTCCCAGACGGTAGCGCCCGGACACCTCGATGGCAGCGTTCCCGGCCAGGCGTGCGATGTAAGGATGGCGTCGCGTTAGCGGTCCCTTAACTCCAGCACATCCAGACTGCTGGGCGTGGACCGGAGACTCGCGCTGGTGGCTGTCTGGCTGCTGTTCGCCGCTTCCGCGGTGGGCGTGGGGTTCGGGGCGGTGGGCTTGGTGGGTGACCCGTTCGCCGACCAGCTGGCCGATGCGGCGGCCGTCCCCGTCCTGAGCTCCCCCCGGTCATCGAGCAACGCCGGCCCGAGCCGGCCCGGGCAGTCGTCATCCACCGGTTCCACACCGGATCCGACCACGACCAAGACCCGGGGGCCGAACGGCACCGGAGCTCCGGTCGTCGGGGACCGAAAGAGCGGCGCGGGCGCAAGCCCATCGGCGACGACCAGCGGAGGACGCGACACCGCGTCCGCCTCGAGTTCCTCCCGAGCCACCGGCTCGGGGTCCAGTGGATCCAAGGCATCGGTCAGCCGGACGATCGTGACCCGTGGTGGTCTGGTGTCGGCGACCTGTTCCGGCGACACGGTCAAGATCGGCGCGTCGCCGGCAGTCGGGTGGCAGATCGACGAGATAGAGGGCTCCGGTTCACGCGAGGCGAAGGTGCGCTTCGAACGCTCTGACGACGGTGACGGGCGGGTTGAGGTCCGGGCCACGTGTGCCGCCGGCTCGCCGCGGTTCGCCATCGAGGACGACTCGTCGGACCACGGCGGCGAAGGTAGTGACGGCGAGACCCCCAGCAGCGGCTGACATCATTCCGGTCAGCGAGGGTCGTTGGTGTCACGGCGTCATGCGACGACCACCGGCTCCGGCGTGTTCTGCACATGGCGTGTGGGCGGAACCGGGATCGGGGCCACTCGTGGCGCGCGAGTGGCCAGCTCGACCCGAAGAGCGCCGATCCAGACCAGACAGGCGCCCAGGACGTGCATCGCGACCAGCACGACCGGGAGATCGGTGAGGTACTGCGTGAAGCCCACCAGTCCCTGAGCGAGCACGATCACGACCAGTTGCACTGCGCGCCGGAGAAGTGCCGGTCGTGCGCCGATGGCAGTCGCGGCGACAACGAGGCCGATCGTCAACCCGATCAGCAGGAAGACGAGGTCCGCGTGCAGCTGCGTCATGCTCTCGAGGTCGAGCGGCAGCCGGTTCGTCGCGTCCTTGTCGCCCGAGTGCGGCCCTGTCCCGGTGACGATCGTCCCGACGACGAGTGTCGCTCCCGCCACGACGACGAGCAGCCGTGCCAGGGCGCGTACGGCACGATGTTCTGGCATGGGATCTGCCGGGTCACCAACGGCGGCATCCGCTGTCCGCGCGTGGGCGTCCACGGCGACGGCGATCAAGGCCATCGACACCAGGAAATGAGCCATGACCGTGAGCGGATTGAGTCCGGTCAGGACCGTGATCGCACCGAGGACAGCCTGCGCGAGAATTCCCAGCAGCAGGCCACCCGCACGAAGGGTGAGGTCTCGGCGCCGGGTGCCGAGAGCCGTGACGAGCGCCGCCACGACGGCGGCGGTCAGGGCGAAGGTGAGCAGCCGGTTGCCGAACTCGATCGCACCGTGCACACCCATCTCGGGCGTCGCCACCATCGAGGTGTCGGTGCATTTCGGAACGGTCGGACAACCTAGCCCCGAGGCCGTGAGGCGCACCGCGCCTCCGGTCACGACGATGGCCGTGTTGGCTACCAGAGCTCCGAGGAAGGCACGGCGGACTGTCACGGACCTGGGGCGCCACGACGACAGTGCTCCGAGCATGAGCCCAGGCTACGTC
>JBBRVU010000037.1:0-27035 GCA_038246575.1 Actinomycetes bacterium
GGATACCGTGACCGCGTCGTCGTCGAGCTGGCCCAGAACGCCGCCGATGCCGCCGTCCGCGCCGCCGTGCCCGGCCGGCTGCTGCTGCGGCTCACCGACGGCATCCTGACCGCCGCCAACACAGGCGCACCGCTCGACGCAGCCGGTGTCGAGTCGCTCTCAACTCTGCGGGCGTCGACCAAGCGCGACGGCAGCACGGCCGGCCGATTCGGCGTCGGCTTCGCGTCGGTCCTGGCCGTCACCGACGCGCCGCGCATCGCCTCGGGCACCGGCGCCGTGCGCTGGGACGCGGCCATGGCGCGGGCGATCGTCGAGCAGGTCCCCGAGCTGTGCGCCGAGCTCGATCGGCGGGACGGTCAGCTGCCGGTGCTGCGGCTGCCGTTCCCGTGGTCCGGTGCCGGGCTCGACGGCTACGACTCCGTGGTCGAGCTGCCGCTGCGCGACGCCGCTGCCCGCGACCTCGCCGAGCAGCTGCTCGCGGAGGTCGACGACGCCCTGCTGCTGGCCCTGCCCGGGTTGGCCGAGGTGCGGGTCGAGATCGGCGACCAAGGGCGCGTGGTCAGTGGCGCCGACCGCTGGCAGGTCGTGCGCCGGATCGGCACCCACTCAGCGAACCTGCTCGCCGATCGCCCGGTCGAGGAGCGGGACCGACCCGACTGGTCGATCACCTGGGCCCGGCCGCGCGCCGGCCAGCCGGTGCCGGCGATGCTGCACGCGCCGACCGCGACCGACGAGCCGCTGGACCTCGCCGCCCTGCTGGTCGCGTCCTTCCCGTTGGACCCGACCCGTCGCCATGTCGCGCCTGGTGCCCTCACCGATGCGCTGGTCACCGAGTCGGCCGCGGCGTACGTCGAGCTGGTGCTCGCGGTCGACGACCCGATCGAGCGGTACGCGATGGTGCCCGGTCCGGTCGCGACCGGGCGTCTGGACGCGTCGCTGCGCCGGGCCGTGTCGGACGCGTTGCGTGAGAGTCGTTGGCTGCGGTCGGTCGACGGGGCGGCGGTGGCACCGCGGGATGCGGTCGCCGTCGCGGGCGCGCCGGAGCGACTGCTTGCCATCTGTGCGGACGTCGTCAGCGGGTTGGTGCCCGCGCACCCGGCACTCGCGCTGCTCGGGGTGCGGCGGATGCAGCTGGTCGACCTCGTCGACGTGCTGGCCGAGGTCGACCGGCCGGTGGCCTGGTGGCACGACGTCTACGCGGCCCTGGCCACCGAGCCGCTGGACGCCGAGGCGCTCGGCGCGCTCCCGGTGCCGCTCGCGGACGGCCGTGTCGTGCGCGGACCGCGCGGCGCACTGCTCCCCGGTGACGGCCTGCCTGCCGAGGTCGCGGCGCTGGGCTTGCGGCTGGTGCATCCCGACGCCGCCCACCCGATGCTGCAGCGGCTCGGTGCCGAGAACGCGACCCCCCTCACCGTGCTGGCACGCCCCGAGGTGCGCGTGGCCGTCGAGGCGGCCTGGGACGAGGACGACCCCGACGAGGTCGCCGGAGCGATCCTCGGGCTGGTCGCCGCAGCCGGGGTCGGCGCGGGTGAGCTGCCGTGGCTGGCGGCCCTCGCGCTGCGCGACACCGACGGCGAGCTGACCCCGGCGGACGAGCTGGTCGTGCCCGGCTCGGCGCTGGCCGGCCTGGCCGACCCCGGGTCGGTCGGCGAGGTGCACCCGGACCTGGTCTCTCGATGGGGGGCATCGGTGCTCGCCGCTGTCGGAGTACTGGCCGATCCGACGGTCGCCGAGCTGCACGACTTCCAGCTCGACCCGGAGACAGCGGCAGCCGACGAGGAGCTGTCCGGCCTCGGTGACTGGGTTGCCTCGCTGCAGCTGCGCGGACCGGCGTACGTGGCCGAGCTGCGCGGTGTCCGCGAGCTCGACGTGATCGCCGAGGACGCCTGGTGGCGGCTACTGGCGCGGGTGGCCGGCGACCCGATCCTGCGGTCGGCCGTGCTGGACCCGGCGCTGCTCGACACCGCTGGCGGCGGCCGGACGCGCGCGACGTCGTACACCGCCTGGTGGATCCGGGACCGGGGGCGGTTCGACGGCCGCCGGCCCAGCGACTGGGCGCTCCCCGAGGCGGGCCTGGACGGGCTGTACGACCGGTTGGAGCCGCCCGCCGACCTGCCGGTCGAGCTGCTCGCCGCGATCGGGGTCCGTACGTCGCTGGCGACCCTGCTCGCGGAGCCCGGCGGTCCCGATGACCTGCTCGACCGGCTTGGCGACTCCCGGCGGTCGGTGCCGGAAGGTGTGCTGGCCGCCGCCTACTCGGCGCTCGCCGAGATCGGGCCGGACAGCGTTGGTGCGCCGAGCCGGGTGCGCGTCGCGGCGGGCCTGGTCGCTCCGGCCGAGCGCGTGGTGGTGATCGACGCGCCGCACCACCTGCAGCTCGCCTGGGCGGACCCGCCGCTGGTCGTGCCGCTCCCGATCGCGGCTGCCCTCGCCGACGTGCTCGACCTCGACGTCAGCTCGTCGCGACTGTCCTCCAACGTCGGCGGCGGCACCGAGCGGCCGGTGCCGGCGGAGGTCCGCGAGCTGCTGCCCGCTGCGCCGACGACCTGGTGGGAGCACGAAGAGCTCACGGTCGCGGACACCGAGGTGTCGTGGTGGGTGGACGACTCCGGCCGGGTGCACTCCTGCACCAGTGACGGCCTGGCCTGGGGGCTGTCCTGGGTCGGCGGCCGGTGGTCGCTGCGATGGGCGGTCGCCGCCGTGTTGACCGAGCCGGCCCGGCTGGCCGAGCTGCGCGCCGAGCTGCGCCTGGATCAGCCCTGAGCCCGGCTGGCACGGCGGCGACGGACCTTGCGCACTCCGATGAGCCCGAGGAAGATGCCTGCGGCGCAGACCCAGATCCAGCTGTCGTGCTCCCAGGCGCCGGCCACCCGCAGCGCCAGCAGGAGGACCAGGGCAATCACCCACAATGAGGTCCCGAGGGTGACCGCCGCGACGTCGTTGGTCTCGAGCGGTTCCGGATCCGGTCGGCGATTCGCGGTCACACCCACACCCTAGGTCTGGCACTCTGTGCCCGCGCGGCTGCGCGCGTCCCGTGTTCCGCTTGCTCCTGTGAGGTGGAGATGTCCGGCTCGACGTCCACGACACGCGAAAGACAGACACCCGAGAGCGGCGACTCCGCGCTGGACCGCTACTTCCACATCACGGCGCGCGGATCCACGATGAGCCGCGAGATCCGCGGTGGCATCGTCACGTTCTTCACCATGGCGTACATCGTGGTGCTGAACCCGCTGATCATCGGCACCGTCCCCGACGCGGACGGGAAGTTCCTCGGCGGTGGCGCCGCCCCGGACCTCGCCCTGGTGGCAGCCGCGACCGCTCTCATCGCGGGCATCCTGACGATCGGGATGGGGATCGTCGCGAACTTCCCGCTGGCGCTGGCGACCGGTCTGGGACTCAACGCGTTCGTCGCGTTCTCGCTGGCCAGCCAGATGAGCTGGGCCGACGCGATGGGCCTGGTCGTCATCGAAGGCCTGATCATCCTGGTGCTGGTGCTGACCGGGTTCCGCAAGGCGGTGTTCAACGCGATCCCGACGGCGCTCAAGACCGCGATCAGCGTCGGCATCGGCCTGTTCATCGCGTTCATCGGGCTCGTCGACGCCGGCATCGTGCGGCGCAACCCCGACGCGGCCGGCACGCCGGTGCCGGTCGGGTTCGGCGTCGGTGGGGAGCTGCGAGGCTGGCCGACGCTGGTGTTCGTCCTCGGGCTGATCGCGATCATCATCATGCTCGTCCGCCGGGTGAAGGGCGCGATCCTCATCGGGATCATCGGCGCGACCGTCCTGGCGGTGGTGATCGAGTCGATCGCCAAGATCGGGCCCAGCTTCATCTCGCCCACTGAGTCGAACCCCAACGGCTGGGGACTGAACGTCCCGAAGCTGCCGGACTCCTACGTGGACACCCCGGACTTCAGCCTGCTCGGCAACTTCAGCCTGCTCGGGTCGTGGGAGCGGGTCGGGTTCGTCGCGGCAGCGCTGTTCGTCTTCACCCTGCTGCTGGCCGACTTCTTCGACACGATGGGGACGATGACGGCAATCGGCGCCGAGGCTGGTCTGCTCGACGAGGACGGCACGCCGGTCAACGCCCAGCGCATCCTCATCGTCGACTCGATCGGCGCGGCTGCTGGTGGTGCCGCTGGTGTCTCGAGCAACACGTCCTACATCGAGTCGGCATCAGGTGTCGGTGAAGGCGCACGGACCGGGCTGGCCAGCGTGGTCACCGGGGTGCTGTTCCTGTTCGCCACGTTCCTGGCGCCGATCGTCGCGATCATTCCCTACGAGGCCGCGACGCCAGCACTGGTGGTCGTCGGCTTCCTGATGATGATGCAGGTCCGGTCGATCGACTGGGAGGACGTCGAGATCGCGTTGCCGGCGTTCCTCACCATCATCCTGATGCCGTTCGCCTTCTCGATCACGGTCGGCATCGGGGCCGGTTTCGTCTCGTACGTCGTGATCAAGGCGGTGCGCGGCAAGGCTGGGCAGATCCACCCGCTGCTGTGGCTGGTGTCGGTCCTGTTCGTCCTCTACTTCGCCATCAACCCGATCGAGCAGCTCCTCGGCGTCAAGTAGCCCCCCGCCCCCTCCTCGCCCCTCCCGCCAAACCACACCTCCCGAGTTCGACCACGTTTGGCAGGCCGGAGATCGCTTCAGCAGGTGTGTACGCCTGCTGAAGCGATCACTCGCCTGCTGTACGTGGTCGACGGCGGGTTGCGGGGGCGCGACGGCGGAGGCACGGGGTGGCGGGTTGCTGGGGGAGGAAACGGGGCAAGGGGGAAGGGCCAGGCGCTGCCGAACCGCTCGGCACTGCCGAACCGCTCGGCACTGCCGAACCGCTCGGCACTGCCGAACCGCTCGGCGCTGCCGACCCGCTCTGTTCTGCTGAACCGCTTGACCCCGTGCATCCCTCAGGCAAAGGACGTCCGTCACCATGCTGCGTACTCGTGAGCCCGCCCCCGCGCTCGACCTGCCCCTCGTCGCCGGCGGCCGGTGGAACCTGGCCGAGCAGCAGCCGGAGACCTTCACCCTGGTCGTCTTCTACCGCGGGATGCACTGCCCCAAGTGTCACGACCAGCTCAGCGAGCTCGACCAGAAGCTCGACGCTCTCGCCGAGGTCGGTGTCACCAGCGTGGTCGCGGTCAGTGGAGACAGCGAGGAGCGAGCCGCGACGACCGTGCAGGACTGGGGCCTTGACCGGCTCGCGGTCGGCCACGGTCTGACCATGGCGCAAGCCCGCGAGTGGGGGCTGTTCGTCTCCAAGGGAGTCAAGGAGCCTGAGCCTGACGAGTTCAACGAGCCGGGGATGTTCCTCATCAGGAGCGACGGCACCGTCTACTCCGCGCACATCCAGTCGATGCCGTTCGCCCGGCCGCACCTGGACAACCTGGTCAACGCGATCCGATTCATCAACGACAACGACTACCCGGCCCGCGGCGAGGCCTGAGCCGCGCTCACCTGTCGGCGGCGAGCGCCGTCGCGGCCGCCAGGACCTCGGCCGGGTCGACCCGGTCGTCCGGGCTGCGCGGGCGCCAGATGCGCGTCACCACCCCGTCGACGACCACGGCGTCGGCGCCGAGCTGGCGAGTGTCCTCGCCCGATCCGCGCAGGACGACGGACCGCTTCGGCCGCAGCAGCTCCCGGGCGTAGGTCAGCAGCGTCCCCGGTGAGTAGACGCGCCACAGCGGTGCTCGTTTCACCTGCAGCAGTGCATACAGCGCGCGTGGCTCGTCTGCCAGCACCCTGCCCGGCCAGCGCAGGTGCCGGGCAAGCGCGGCCTGCCGCTCCGGCGGGCTGAACCCGACAAAGACCAGACCGACCCGCGGGTCGTCGTGCTGCTCGTGCACCTGGACCAGGTGCTGTTGGCAGGGCAGTCAATGCCGGTGCCGCATGAGCACCATGACATGCACGCCGGCGAGCCCGCCGAGGTCGACGGGCTCCCGGGTCGCGGCGTCCTCGACGGCCGTTCCCCCGAGCGGCACGGACACGACCTCGAATCGAGCCACGGCTATCTCCTGTCTGTGTCGGGTGCGGGGACGACTCTGCACGACGCCGGGGGGAGCTGCACCGACACGAGGGCGCCGACCGGGACCTCGACACCGGCCCCGGCGGTCAGCTCCAGCTCGATGTCGCCGACCGCGACCGTGACGGCGATGTGCGTTCCCCGGTACTCGGCCGCGGTCACGCGGCCCTGCACGGTGTTGCGCCCGGTGCCCTCGACGAGCCGCAGGGCCTCCTGCCGGACGACCAGCACCGCCGGACCGGCCGGGTGCTCCTCGGCGAGCACCAGCCGGCCGAGGGCGCAGTCGAACATCGCCCCGTGCACCGTTCCCGACACGGTGTTCCCGGCGCCGAAGAAGCGTGCGGCCGACAGGGTCGCTGGCCGTTCGAAGAACTCGCGCGGCTCTGCATGCTGCTCGATGCGACCGTCGATCATCAGGGCGATGCGGTCTGCCAGCTCGACCGCTTCCTCCTGGTCGTGGGTCACGAAGACGGTCGTGACGTCGAGCTCGTCGTGCGCCAGCCGGACGAGGGCGCGCATCTCACCGCGCAGGTTGGCGTCCAGCTGGGAGAACGGCTCGTCGAGCAGCAGCACGCGCGGCTCGGGCACCAGCGCGCGGGCGAGCGCGACTCGCTGCTCCTGACCACCGGAGAGCTCGTGGACCCGCCGCGACTCGAAGCCGGGCAGCTGCACCAGCTCCAGCATGTCGCTGACCCGCCGGTCCCGGTCGCGCCGCGGCACCCGCCGCATCCGCAGCCCGAACGCGACGTTCTCGGCAACCGTCAGGTGGGGGAACAGCAGCGGCTTCTGGAACACCATGCCCACCGGTCGCCGCTCGGCCGGCACCCCCAGCACCGACTGTCCGTCGAAGGTCACGTCGCCGCTGTCCGGGTCGAGCAGGCCGGCGATCATCTTCAGCGTCGTGGTCTTGCCGCACCCGCTGGGTCCGACGATCGCGGTCAGGGCCTGTGCGGCCAGCACCAGGTCGACGTCGTGCACGACTGCGGACTCGGCCCGCGAATAGGTCTTGCTCACGTCGGTCAGCGCCACTGCCGCGGCCTGGGGTGCAGGGGCGCCGCTCACAGTCGGCCCACCCCCACCACTCCTCCGGACCGCGCGCCGAGGTGGCGCGAGATGGCGGCAACGATAAGCAACGGCGGGGTCACCAGCAACAGGGCGACCGCGGCGGCCTGGGTCAGGTCGGATCCTCGGGCGTACGCGAAGAGCAACAGGGGCAGCGTCTTCACCGTGCCACCACCGACCAGCAGGGTGAGCACGTACTCGCTCCACGAGATGAGGAACGCGAAGAATGCGGACACCAGCAGGGCGGGGCGCAGCACCGGCACGGTCACCGCGAAGAACGCCCGCAGCGGCCCCGCGCCGAGCACCCGTGCCTGCTGCTCGTAGGTCGCGTCGTAGTTCGCGAACGCTCCGGCCATCACGAGGGTGACGTAGGGAACGGTGGGGATCAGCTGCACGAGCACGACGCCGGGCACCGTGTCGGCCAGGCCGTAGCGGATGAACAGCACCTGCGTCCCGAGGACCACGGCCAGCCCGGGCACGATGGCCGGGGCGAGGAGCACGTACTGCACCAGGCGCTTGCCGCGGAACGTGTACAGGCCCAGTGCGCGGCCGGCCGGGGTCCCGACGGCCAGCGCTGCGATTGTCACCAGGGCGCCGATGGTCAGCGAGGTCACCAGGCCGGGCAGCACGTCGGAACCGGGGTCGACGAGCAGTCGCAGACCCCGCAGGGTCCCTTCCTGGGGGGCCAGCGAGGGGTAACGCCAGCGCGCGCTGACCGACCAGACAAGCAGCGGCACCAGCGGGACGAGCACGCCGAGCACGATGAGGCTGTTGCCGACCGCCCGCTTCACGGGATCCGCCGGATGAACCGGTTGAGCAGGGTGAGGTAGACCGCGACCAGCAGGCCGACGAGCACGGCGATCAGCACGGCGACGGCCATCGCCTGCGGGCGGGAGGTCAGGTCCGGGTCCTGGTAGTACTGCAGGGCGACCACGGGCAGCGCTGCCGGGAACGGCCGACCGAGCAGGAAGGGCACCTCGTAGCTGCCGAAGGTGAACGCGAACACCAGCAACGACGTCGCGGCGACGCTGGGTGTGATCAGGGGCAGGACCACCCGGCGGAACCGCTGCCAGGGGCGGGCTCCCAGAGTGCGCGCGACCTCCTCCAGCTCGGCGAGGCCGCCGGACAGGGCGCTGAGCACGACGACGCCGATGAACGGCGTCTCCTTCCAGACGTACTCGATGATGATCCCCCAGCCGAAGGCATCGCTGGTCAGCGACGGGAACCCGGCGGGGGTGTCGGTGAGCCCGGCCGCGTGGCCGAGCCGGGACAGCAGCCCGCTCTGGGAGAGCAGCAGGAGCATGGCCACGGCACCAACCAGGTGGGGGACCGGCAGCGGGAAGCTGAAGATCGAGGTCATCAGCCGGCGCCCGCGACGCGAGCGGTGGATGAGCAGGGCCGCCGCCACCCCCAGCGCCGTCGCGAGCGCAGTCGAGATGAGTGCGAGCCGGAAGGTCAGCGCGAACGACGCGCGCACGGCGGGATCACCCCAGAGCGCGCGGTAGGCGTCAAGGCTCCACGTCCAGCCGTCGAGGAAGGGCAGGTAGCCGAAAGACTGCGCGACCCCGAAAGCCAGCCCGCCGACGAAGAGCAGCCCGACCACCGTCAGAGCGGGCGCGAGCAGCAGCGAGATCGTCACCCACCGTGGCACGCGCACCGCGGCCCGGCCGACGCCGCGGGGCGCCAACCGGGCCGCAGAGGTCGTGCTGGTCACGACCGGCTACTTCTGGAGCACATTTGCCTTCCAGTCCTTCTCGATGCGCGACACGTAGCTGGCGTCCAGCTCGGGCACCGTGTCGGCGGTCAGCTCGGCCAGCGGCAGGACCGACGGACCGAGGTCGACCGACTCGAAGGCCGCCTTCTGGTCGGAAGTTAGCTTGTCGAGGTCGACGGCGGGATAGGTGCCGTTGGTCTTGAACAGAGTCTGCTGGGTCGCCGGGTCGAGCAGGACGTTGGCCAGCACCTGTGCGGCGGCCTTATGAGACGCGTTGTACGGGATGCCCAGGAAGCTGTTGTTGGCGATGTTGCCGACGCTCAGCACGGCCTCGCGGGTCGAATCCGGGTAGACGCCCTTGCTGACCTTGTCCGCCACGCTGCCCGGTCCGTAGGAGAAGAACGCCGCGATCTCGCCGCTTCCGTAGAGCTTCTCGATGTCGTCCTGGCTGTTCGGGTAGGTCTTGCCACCCCGCCAGAGCGACGGCTCGACGCCGTTGAGCCGCTTCCACAGCTTGTCCGCAGCAGGTGTGTACGTGCCCTCGTCGAGTGGTCCGGTGAACTGGTCGGGGCCGCCGGCGGTGTCGTAGAAGAGGGTCCGCACGGCCATCGACCCGGTGAAGTCTGGCAGTGCGGGATAGGTGAACTGTCCCTTGTTCTTCTGCGCCCACGCGAAAAGCGAGTCGACCGAGGCGACGTCGGCCTCTGTGAGCTTGGAGCTGTCGTAGACCAGGGCCGAGTCGGCCTGCTGCCACACCGACTCGCAGCCCTCGACCGGGACGCCGAAGTCGTTGGCGACCGCACCGTCTTCGAAATTGACGTACTTCGCGTTGGGCAGGTCCTGGTCGTAGCCGCAGAACCAGAGGTCGGCCTGCTTGCCGGTGGAGAAGTTCTCGCCGTTGACCCAGATCGCGTCGACCGACCCGTTGTCGTTCTTGCCGGCCTGCTTCTCGGCGAGGACCTTGTTCACCGCGTCGGCCGTGTCGGTGATCTTCACCTGGTTGAGCGTCACGTCGAACTTCTTCAGCTGGTCGGCGACATAGCCGTTGATGAAGCCGTTGAGGACCTCGTCCCCGCCGTACATGTACCAGTTGACGGTTTGGCCCTTGGCCTCGGCGAGCACCGCCGACCAGTCGCCCTTGGTGGTCGAGTCGACCTGGGACTGCCCACCGGACGAAGGCGTGGGATCACTCGAACCGCAGGCGGTGAGCAGGGTGGCAGCGATCGCCACCAGGACGGCGGGGCGCTTGAGCATGGAGAAGGGCAACTCGGGGCTCCGTGAGGGATTGTGGTGTGGTCGGGTTGATTTACGTTGTCGCGCCGAACCGGCCGCCGGTGGGGTCCGGACTGGCAGCGGCAGGAACGGGAGGCCCGTCGGGCGATCCTGACAGAAGTCGGATGCCGAAGTTGATCCGCTGGACGGCCGTGATCCCGACAGCAGCGGCGAACAGCCAGGCGATCAGCGCCGCATTGCCTGGGAAGATGCAGAACAGCACGTAGACGATCACGGTCTCGGTGCCTTCAGCCAGCCCACCGACGAAGCGAAGGGATCGCTCGTCACCGAACTTCTGGCGACGCCGTTCCATGAGCGACGACGTGGCAAGGAAGGCCGTGCCGGAGACGTAGTAGGCGGCGAGGAGGAACAGGCAGGCCAGCCGTGCATCGGGCACGGCTATCGCCACCGCGACCACGAAGCCGGCGTAGACCGTGAAGTCCGCGACGATGTCGAGGAAGCCGCCGCGCTCGGTGGGAGTTCCAGCTCGGGCAATCGGGCCGTCGAGCCCGTCGAGGGTGCGGTTGGTCAGCCACAGCACCAGCGCCGCGGGCCACCAGCCCATGGCAGCCGCCACGCAGGCAGCGGCGCCTGCGCCCCAGCCGGCCAGCGTCACCGCGTTGGGGCCGACACCGAGCCCGGCCATCCAGGCTCCTGCTCTGGTCAGGCCGGGCGCGAGAGCGCTCCGCATCCGGGTGTCGAGCATCGGGGTGTTACTTCGCGGCCGTTGCGCGGGTCCGGACGTCGATGATCGGCAGCAGCTTGCGCAGCTCCATGTTCTCGACCGGGTCGAGGACCGCGTGCTGCACGCAGGCCGGCACGAGCTCGTCGTTCTCCGGGTGCGCCATGGCGTAGTGGCAGGCCGCCAGGCGCTCCTGGGTGGCCTTGATCGTCGGGTCCTCGCTGCTCTCGCCGCGCTTCATGAGGTCCCAGGCAGGGGCCACGACGTCGGCGTCCATGAACTGGTGCATGACGAACGTCGTCGGTCGCACGCCGCGGTTGGCCACCAGCTGGCGCAGCCCCACGCGGCGAACGCTGCGACCCACCCAGCGGAAGGCGATCGACACCGTCGATGGCTGCCGGATGAGCACGCGGAGCACCTGGGCGATGAGCAGCGGTGCGGGCGTCCCGCCGAACATGATGTGCCCGACCCGGGTGAAGTAGGCCTCGCGGACGACCAGGTCCTGCGGGTCGTCACCGTCCAGCCACGGGTACCAGCTGTCACCGACGTAGTAGCCGTAGGCGGTGCGGTTGCAGCGCACGTCGCCGTTCTCGAACACGTGGAAGTCCAGCGCCGTGCCGGCACCCTTCTCGATCTCTTCCCACACGGCGTCAGGTGTCGCATCGCGGTACTTCTCGTGCCACCTGCGGTCGTCGCCGAGGAACGCGGCCGGCTGGAACGAGTACATCCCGAAGCCGAAGCCCCGGGTGTCCCGGATGACGTCGGCGATCTGGTCCAGGTTGCGCGGGGTCACGGTCATGTTGTGAGCCAGGAAGGAGCGCACACCGTGCTCCTTGCGCAACCGCTTGAACATCTCGACGAAGCGCTTCCGGTACGGCGACAACGCCATCTCGTCGGCCGGGCGCTCGATGCCCCGGCGGCCGAACATGAACATGTCGAAGTGTGCCGCGAAGGACAGCTTGTCGAACCGCTTCTTGCCGTCGGCGCCCAGCGCCAGCTCTTCCAGGTAGTCGTAGTCGAAGTCGCCGTGGGTCATGCTCATCGGCTCGCGGCCGTTCTCGCGCATCGCCTCGATCGTCTCGGCGTGGTCCTCGGGCGGCAGCAGGGTGACCTCGCCGCCGATCAGCTGGGCATGGGCGTAGGGCCCGCGCTTCTTGCGCAGCAGCTTCATCTGGCCTCTGACCTCGCGCACGGTGTGCTGGCCGTCGATGCGCACCCGGTTCGCGTCACGGGAGTGGTAGCAAGGAGTGCACGCCAGGTTGCACTTCGGGAAGACGCCGTGCGTTCCCTCGCAGCCCACGGCGTGGCGGCCGAGCACCTGACCCGGTGTCTTGACGATGTCGGGCAGGCCGTCCCACCGCCGAGCCAGCGCGTCGGTGAAATCGGGGTCGCCGGAGCGGGTGTAACGCTCCAGGTCGCGCATCTTCGTGATCAATCCCACGGTGGCAGGCACCCTTTCATCGGCAGTACGTCGTGCTTGCGGTGGTGCGGCGGGGGCCGCTGGGTGGTGTCGCCCCATTGTCACGCGTCACCCCGGGAGCGCACCGCTCGGTGGTTCGGAACGCGCCTCGGGCCGGTTTGCCGTCCGGCGGGGCGCCGGCCCGGTTCGGGCGTCATCAGGGCTTCGAGCCGGAGCCGTCGGCCCGGGCGGGCCGAGCCTTGCGGCCGTCCTGCTCGAAGAAGAACTGGGCCGCCGTGCTGCGGATCCCGGTCGCCCACGTCGGATAGGCGTGCACGGTCTGGGCCAGCCGACCGGTGAACATGCCGGTGCGCATCGCGAGGGCGATCTCGTGGATCATCTCCCCGGCGCGCGGGGCGACGATGGTCGCGCCGAGGACCCGCCCGCCGGCCATGTTGCCGGTGATCTTCCGCGGGCCAGCGATGATCTTGATGAAGCCGTCGGTGTGGCCGGCCGCGATCGCCCGGTCCACCGCGTCCAGCGGCAGGTGGGCAACCCGGCCGCCGTGTTCTGCGGCCTCAGCCTCGGTCATCCCGACGCGCGCCACCTCCGGGTCGGTGAAGGTCACCCAGGGCACCGAGTCGCTGTGGAACGACATCCGGGCCACGCGCCGCAGTGCGTTGATCGCCGCGATCCGGCCCATCTCGTCGGCGGCGTGGGTGAAGGGCAACTTGCCGGTCACGTCGCCCACCGCGTACACGCCGTCGACCGGCGTGGCCATCCGGTCGTCGGTGCCGATGTAGCCGCGGTCGTCGACCTCGACGCCGGCCGCCTCGAGGTCCAGGCCATCGGTGATCGCCCGTCGTCCGACAGCCACGAGCAGTGCCGCACCGACCACCTCGGACCCATCGTCCAGCGACACCCGCACCTCGGACGCGTTGGGGTGCGAGACCTTGGTGACCTTGGCGCCCAGCCGGACGTCGACGCCCTCGCGGGCGAACACCTCCGCGATGACCCGGCTGGCGTCGGGCTCCTCCTTGGACAGCAGCCGGTCGAGGCCTTCGACGACCGTCACTGACACACCGAGGCGGGCAAAGGTCTGGGCGAGCTCGCAGCCGATCGCGCCGCCCCCCAGCACGATCAACGACTCAGGGGCCGTCTGCAGGTCCCACACGTTCTCGTTGGTGAGGAAGGGCCCGTCGGCCAACCCGGGAATGGGCGGCACGGCCGGTCCGGCGCCGGTGGCGATGACCACCTTGTCGGCGCTGAGGGTGCGGGGGCCGGCGAGGAGGCTTCGTGGCCCCACGAAACGGGCGCGTTCCTCGAGCACCTCGACGCCCTCGCCGCGGAGCACATCGGCGGTCTCGGTCGCAGCGATGCGGGCCACCGTCTCGTGCACCCGGACCATCGCCGACGCGAAGTCGACTCCCTGGGCGGCGGCCTCGATGAGCGTCTTGGACGGCACGCAGCCGGTGAATGTGCAGTCGCCCCCGACGGGGCCGTCCTGGATCAGCGCGACGGACTTCTTCATGCGGGCAGCGGTGCGGGCGGCAGCCATGCCACCGGCTCCGCCGCCGACGACGAGCAGGTCGTGGGTCATCTCGGGGTAACCCCCGGGGTCGGACCCATCCTTCCCATCAGGCCGTCCTCCCTAGGCAGCGCTCTGGTCACCGACAGTAGTCGGGTCCGCGCGGAACATGCGTGCCCGGACAGACGTCTATCCCTAGACATGCCCCGACAGCCTGCAGTGAACCGCCGCGACCTTGCCCGGGCGCCGGCGGTGGCTTCTCGCCGGTCGGAATGGCTGCGCGGGTCCGGCGGGTTCATCCCTGCGAGGCGAGCGGGTTGCTAGCCAGCGACTCCGATCGCAAGGACGCTTACCACCGATATGTCCTGACGGAGGTCGATGTGCTCCTACGGGTGGCACTGTCGATGACTCCGCAGCGAGCCGACGCCGAGGACCTCGTCCAGGACACGCTGCTGCGTGCCTGGCGCTCGATCGACTCCTTCGACGGGCGATACCCCCGGGCCTGGTTGCTGACGATCCTGCGCAACGCCCACATCAACGGTCACCGCCGTCGCCGCCCCGTGCTGCTCGACGACCCGGACCGCACCTTCGAGCACCATCACGACCCCGACGGTGACTCGGTCTCTGCCGAGGACACGGTCGTGGACCAGCTGTTCGACCATCGGGTGGAAGCCGCCGTGCGCGCCCTGCCCGACAAGTTCCGTGAGGTCCTGCTCCTCGTCGACGTCAACGGGCTCAGCTATGCCTCGGCCGCTGCGGCGCTCGGCGTCCCCGAGGGCACAGTGATGAGTCGCCTGCACCGAGCCCGCAAGCGGGTGCGGGTCGCCCTCGACCCCTCCGACGTGGCGGTGCAGTCATCATGAGCAACCGGCTCCCGATCTGGTCGAAGTTCGTCGGCAACCGTGAGACGGCCAGCTGCATGGAGACCGCGCGAGAGCTGCAGGCCTACCTCGACGGCGACCTCGACCAGCTCACCGCGCGCCGGCTTGCCCGCCACCTCGAGCTATGCCGCAAGTGCGGGCTGGAGGAGGCGACCTACCGCGCGATCAAGGCGTCGCTCGCGCGCCGCGGTGAGCAGGTGGTCGAGCAGGAGACGATCGACCGGCTGTACGCCTTCGGCACCGAGCTGCTCGAGTCCGAGGACCCGACTCCGTCCGAGGCCGGCTAGGCACCGCTGACCTGCTGCTCGCGGCGGCGGTGGCGGCGTGCCGCCAGCATGCCGCCCACGGTGAGCAGCGCCAGCACGGCGACGGCGGTCGCGAACTGCCAGGATCCCGGAGAGGCGCCGTACGCACCCAGTGCGACATAGGCGACCGTGCCTGGCACGATGCCGACGACGGTGGCCAGCAGGTAGTCACGGAACCGCACTGAACTCAGGCCGGCCCCATAGTTGAGCAACGTGAACGGGACGATGGGCACGAGGCGCAGCGCCAGGATGCTCACGAAGCCGCGGCGGCGCACGAGCTCGTCGACGCGGCGCACCTTCGGCCCGAGAAAGCGCTCGACGCTGTCCCGGCCGAGCACCCGGCCCAGCCAGAAGGCCACCACGGCGCCGACAGTGGCGGCGGCGAGCACGAGCAGCACGCCGGTCACCAGGCCGAACAGCAGGCCGGCCGCCGCACTGAGTGCGTTCTTCGGCAGCGGCGCCAGGCTCACCACGGCGTACGCGCCGATGAACAACGCCATGCCCGGCGGCCCCGTGTCGGCGACCCGGGATCGCAGTGCCGCGACATCGTCGAGCCCCAGTGCGCGGGCCGCGACCGCCACGCCGATCGCGATGGCGACCAGCACGGACAGGCGCAGCACCAGCGGCAGCCAGCGCCGTCCACCGAACATCCGCATCTCCCGGGTAGCTCGTGCCTGCGTCGGTAGATCGTGCTCTCGCCGGCAGATCGGGCCGGTGTGGCGCAGCCTATGCAGGGCCAACGTCGGCCCGGCGCGGAACAGTCCCGCGCCCGACGGGGTTGTCTCTGGCATGACTGATAACACGCAGACCGTGCAGGCCGTCTGGAACGGCGCCGTGATCGCCGAGTCAAGCGACACCGTCGTCGTCGAGGGCAACCACTACTTCCCGCGTGCTTCCGTGCGCGAGGAGTACCTCGGCTCCAGCGAGGCGCGATCGGTGTGTCCGTGGAAGGGCGAGGCGGAGTACCTCTCGCTCACGGTGGACGGCAAGGAGAACGCCGACTCGGCGTGGTTCTACGCCGAACCGAAGGCGGCCGCCAAGGAGATCACCGGCCACGTCGCGTTCTGGAAGGGCGTGGAGGTCGCTCCGGCGCCGGCCGCTTAGCGACGGCGTACCTGCAGGTCGGCAGCCGACTGTCGGGGGGTCGACGTGGAATAGTTAGCATAACTAATGAGTTATGCTCACCATATGCCGACCCCCACGAAGACAGCCGAGCTCGCGAGCGTGCTGCGCGTCAGCGTCATGCGGCTGTCCCGGCGGCTGCGCTACGAGCGCGCCGACGAGGGCCTGAGCCTCACCCAGATGGCCACGCTGGGCACGTTGCATCGCCACGGTCCGCTCACCCCGCGCGAGATCGCTGAGCACGAGAAGGTCCAGCCGCCGTCGATGACCCGCATCCTCGCCGCGCTCGAGGCGCTCGAGCTCATCGAGCGCACCCCCCACGAGACCGACGGTCGGGCCCACCTCGTCTCCCTGACCAAGAAGGCGCAGGAGCTCATCCGCGAGGACAGCCGGCGCCGCGAGGCCTGGCTGGCGCAGCGCCTGTTCGAGCTCACGCCCGAGGACCGCGAGCTGCTGCACGCTGTCGCTCCCGTCATCGACCGCTTGTCGCAGTGCTGAGCCGCCGGTGAGCCCCACCTTCCGCTCTCTGCGGAACCGCAACTACCGCCTGTACTACGCCGGCGGCCTGATCTCGAACACCGGCACCTGGATGCAGCGCGTCGCCCAGGACTGGCTGGTCCTGCAGCTCACCGACAACAGCGGCGTCGCGCTGGGCGTCACGACCGGTCTGCAGTTCCTGCCGATGCTGCTCATCGGCCCGTTGGCGGGAACGCTGGCCGACCGCTACTCCAAGCGCCGTCTGCTGCTCATCACCCAGGGGTTCATGGGTGCGGTGGCGCTGGTGCTGGGTTTGCTCGACGTCACCAACCTCGTCCAGGTCTGGCACGTCTACGTGCTCGCGGCGCTCCTCGGGGTCGGGACCGCCGTGGACAACCCGGCCCGGCAGTCCTTCGTGATCGAGATGGTCGGGCCGGAGGACCTGCCCAACGCGGTCGGTCTCAACAGTGCATCCTTCAACCTCGGCCGCGTCTTCGGCCCCGCAGCCGCCGGCCTGCTCATCGAGGTCTTCGACACCGGCCCCGTGTTCCTCATCAACGCGCTGTCGTTCATTGCCGTCATCTTCGCGCTGTCCCGGATGGACCTCGCGGCACTCGCGCCGTCGCCGCTCGCGGGGCGGGGGAGAGGCCAGGTCCGGGAGGGCATCCGGTACGTCCGTAGTCGGCCGGACCTGATGACGGTCATGGTGCTGGTGTTCTTCGTCGGGACGTTCGGGCTGAACTTCCAGCTGACCACCGCGCTGATGGCCACCCAGGTGTTCGACAAGGGCGCCGGGCAGTTCGGCCTGCTCGGATCGGTGATGGCCGTGGGGTCGCTCGCGGGCGCCCTGCTTGCCGCGCGCCGGGGCCGTCCGCGGCTGCGGCTGCTGCTGATCGCCGCTCTCGCGTTCGGACTGATCGAGGTCGTGGCCGGGCTCATGCCGACGTACGTCTTGTTCGCGATCGTCCTGGTCCCCGTCGGACTCACCGCGCTGACCTTCATCACTGCAGCCAACGCGACGATGCAGCTCGGTGTGGCCCCGGTGATGCGCGGCCGGGTGATGGCGCTCTACATGACGGTCTTCTTCGGTGGGACTCCCGTCGGCGCGCCGTTGGTCGGGGCCATCGCCGAGGCGTACGGAGCTCGGTGGAGCCTCGTCCTCGGCGGCCTGGTGTCGGCCGGGGCGGCGATCGTCGCCGCTGTCGTGCTGGCGCGGACCAACGGGATGCGGCTCAACCGCGAGCTGCGTGACCTGCCCGGCTATCGAGCCGCCCCGCAGCAGCTCGTCCGCAACGACACGCGCTAACTGGGTTCCCGTCGTCCGGTCGCGCCTGCCATGGTGTCAGTCATGACAACCTCGACGATCCTGTCGCCGGACGCCTACCTCGACGTGATGCGCCGCGACGCCGCCCGGATGCGTGACCTGGCGCCGCGGGACCTGGACGCCGAGATCGCGACCTGCCCCGGCTGGACGGTCCGGGAGGCGCTGGTGCACACCGGCTCGGTCTACTCCCACAAGGTCGCCAAGATGCGGCTCCCAGACGGTCCGCAGACCCCCGACGACTGGAACCACGGCCCGACGCTCGACGAGGACCACGGCGAGTGGTTCCAGGACCGGCTCGACGAGCTGATCCGTGAGCTGACGACCCGCGGGCCCGACGCCCCGTCCTCGACCTGGCACGACGACCACCAGACGGTGGGTTTCTGGTACCGCCGGATGGCGCAGGAGACGGCCGTGCACCGGGTCGACATCGAGACCGGGTTCGACGCAGTGAGTGCGGTCGACCACGACCTCGCGGTCGACGGCATCGACGAGGTCCTCGACTGGTTCCTCGTCGAGTGGCACGAGGAGATCGGCCCGGATGCTCCGGGGCGCGGCACGGTCGCGGTGCGCACCGGCGACCACATCTGGCGAGTGACCCTCGTGGCCGACACCGTCGAGCTCTCCCGTGTGCCGGGGGCCTCCGATGCCGTGATCAGCGGCGAGCCCTCCGAGCTGCTGCTGTGGCTGTGGGGCCGCCGGCCCGACTCCGCCGTGACGATCCAGGGCGATGACGAGCTCGTACGTGCCCTGCGCGAACGACTGCGCGTGGTCACCCAGTAAGCCCGATGACACCGACGTACGACGTCGTCATCGCGGGCCTCGGCGGCTTCGGCAGCTCGACGGCCTACCACCTGGCCCGGCGCGGGCACCGGGTCCTCGGACTGGACCCGCGACCGGCCGGGCACGTCGAGGGCGCGAGCCACGGCGAGTCCCGGATCGTGCGGCGGGTGTACTTCGAGGGCGCGGCCTACGTGCCGCTGCTGCTGCGGACGTACGACCTGTGGGCGGAGCTGGGCGGCGGGACCGGTGAGTCGTTGCTGCGCCGGACCGGGGGGGTGTTCCTCGGGGCGGCGGGGACCCGCGTGCTGGCGGGCAGCCTGGCGACCGCCCAGCAGTGGGGTCTCGAGCACGAGCTGCTCGAGCCCGCCGACATCGCGCGACGCTTCCCGGCGATGCACCCGCCGCCGGGTGTGCTCGGGTTGTACGAGCCCAGCGCGGGTGTCGTTGAACCCGAGGCTGCTGTCGCTGCGCACCTTCGAGGGGCGAGCGCGGCCGGGGCGGAGCTGCGCAACGGCGAGTCGGTGACCGGCTGGGCCGCGACGGCGGGCGGGGTCGAGGTGGGCACGTCGAGCGGGCGGGTGCAGGCCGGCGCGCTGGTCCTCGCGCCCGGCCGGTGGGCGGGCGAGCTGCTCGGCGGCCTCGACCTGCCGTTGCGGGTCGAGAGCCGGGTGCAGCACTGGTACCTGCCGCCCTACGGCGCGGACTTCGGGGTCGGGTCCCTGCCGGTGTGGATGTGGGACCTCGCCGACGGGACCACCCTCTACGGCACACCGGCACTGGCCGCGGACGGCAGCGTGAAGGCGGCGGTGCACTTCTCCGGCGGTGGTAGACCGGCGGGGGAGTGGACCCCGGAGGAGATCGCGACCGCGTTGGCGCCGCTGCTGCCGGGGCTCGGTGACCGGCACGTCCGGGCGGCACCGTGCTGGTACACGATGACGCCCGACGAGCACTTCGTGGTCGGCGCGCACCCGGCCAGTGACCGGGTGCTGCTGGCGTGCGGCTTCTCCGGGCACGGCTTCAAGTTCACGCCAGTGCTCGGCGAGGTGCTGGCCGATCTCGCCATCGACGGGCGCACCCCTTTCGACCTGTCCGTGTTCGCGCCGACCCGCTTCGCCGGGGAGCGGGCCGCGGGTTGAGGCTGTTCGTCGCCGTCCGGCCGCCGCTCGATGCACTGGTCGGGGCGGCCGTGTCCAGGCTCGCACTGTGGGCACTCGCAGGCTCGGTGACGCCGGCGGCGACCCTCAGCGAGGGAGCCGTGCCTACCGGCCGCACCTGACGATCGCCCGGCTGCGCGGCGCGGTCGACGCGACCGGCGCGGTGGCCGAGCTGGCGGCTTACGCCGGTCCGACCTGGCCGGTCCAGGAGGTGCACCTGGTGCGGTCCCGGCTCGGCCCCTCCCCGGCGTACGAGGACCTTGCGACCTGGCTGCTGCCCTAGGGTCGCGACGTGGATCCGAGAACCCGGCGTTGGGTCGTGCTGGGCGCTTTGGCGCTGCTCGTGCTCGTCGTCCTGGTCGGCTCCCTGCTCTGACCCGCCCCCCGCAGCCCACCGGCGGGGGGTGTGCGAGGTGCGGGGGTGGGGGGCCGGAGGGGCTACCAGGCGTAGGCCTCGGGGGCGGTGCCGCCGGGGCCGGGGAAGATCTCGTCCAGCCGGGCGAGCGCCTTGTCGTCGAGCGTGACCTTCAGGGCTCGTAGCGAGTCGTCGAGCTGCTGCATCGTCCGCGGCCCGATGATCGGTGCCGTGACCGCCGGCTGGGCGAGCAGCCAGGCCAGTCCGACGTCGGCCGGCTCCGCCTTGAGGTCGAGGCAGAAGTCCTCGTACGCGGAGATGCGCTCGCGGTTGGCGTCCAACGCGTCCTTCGCCCGCCCGCTCGTGCGGCGCTTGCCGGCCCGCTCCTTGCGCAGCACCCCGGCGAGCAGCCCACCGTGCAGGGGCGACCACGGGATGACGCCGAGGCCGTAGTCCTGGCAGGCCGGCAGCACCTCCAGCTCGACGTCCCGGGTGAGCAAGTTGTAGATCGACTGTTCGGCGACGAGCCCGGTCGAGCCTCGGCGACGCGCGGCTTCCATGCCCTTGGCGATGTGCCAGCCGGCGTGGTTGGAGGACCCGACGTAGAGCACCTTGCCCTGGGCCTTGAGGATGTCGAAGGCCTCCCAGATCTCGTCCCACGGGGTGTCCCGGTCGACGTGGTGCATCTGGTACAGGTCGATGTGGTCGGTCTGCAGCCGCTTCAACGACGCGTCGCAGGCGCGGCGGATGTTGCGTGCGGACAGGAACGTGTCGTTGGGCCAGTCGCTCATCGACCCGTACAGCTTGGTCGCGATCACGGTCTTGTCGCGGCGCTCGGCGCTGCCGGCGAACCAGCGGCCGATGATCGCCTCGGTGATCCCCTCGCCCTGCTTCCAGCCGTAGACGTTGGCGGTGTCGAAGAAGTTGATGCCGTGCTCGAGGGCCCGGTCCATGATCGCGTGCGAGTCCTCCTCGGAGGTTTCCGGACCGAAGTTCATGGTGCCGAGGCACAGGCGGCTGACGGACAGGCCACTGCGGCCGAGGTGCGTGTATTCCATGCCTCGATAGTGCCCCGCGCCGGTCCGTCTGCAACATCTAGGGTTGTGCGGTGATCAGGCAGACGTTCAGGATCAGCGGATGGGTGGCCCGGTGACGTCCACGGCCGTTCGCTCGGGGCAGGGGGTCCGGGCCACTCGTCTCGTCTTCGCGGCCAACGGCGGCCTGTTCGCGACCTGGGTCTCGCGCATCCCCGCCATCCGCGACGACCTCGGGGCCAACGAGCGGGGCCTCGGTTTCGCGTTGCTGTTCATCGCCGTCGGCTCGCTGCTCGCGATGCCGCTGTCCGGTCGGTTGATCGAGCGCCTCGGTGAACGCGTCGTCCTTGCCGCATGTGTGCTGCTCGCGATGCTTGCCTACTGCTCCCTGGCCCTCGCGCCCAGCCTGGTGGTCCTCGCCGTCGGACTGTTCTTCGTCGGTGCCGCGTCCGGCGTCTGGGACGTCGCCATGAACGTCGCAGGGCACGCCGTGGAGCAGGCAGCTCGGCGCACCCTGATGCCCGGCTTCCACGCCGCCTGGAGCCTGGGTGCGGTCGCCGGTGCGGGCATCGGCGCTGTCGCCGCGAAGGCCGACGTCGCCCCGGTCGCCCACTTCACGATCGTGGCCGTCGTGGTCGGCGCCGGCACGCTGTACGCCGTCCGCGCCCTCCCGGACAGTCGCACCGCCGAGTCGCCCGACCCGTCGGGGGAACGGCACGTCACCACCCCCGCGAGCGGCGCCTCGCTGCTGCGGGACCGGCGGCTCGTGCTGCTCGGGTTGATGACCCTGTGCGCGGCCTGGGCCGAGGGTGCCGCCAACGACTGGCTGGCCCTGCTGCTCACCGACGAACGCTCAGCGTCGGGTGCCGCAGCCGCGGCGGGCTTCGCCGCCTTCGCCAGCGCCATGACCCTGGGCCGGGTCGCCGGCAACCGGTTCATCGACGTGGTGGGGCGGGTGCGGGCACTGCGGATCGGCGCGGCCGTGGCCATGGTCGGCGTCATCACGCTGCTCGCACTGCCGGTCCTCGCTGTGTCCTACCTGGGCGCGGTCATGTGGGGCCTGGGGATCGCGGTCGCCTTCCCGCTGGCGATGACCACCGCCGGTGAGACCCCCGGCCGCGGCCCGGGAGCCATCGCGATGGTCGCGACGATCGCCTACTCCGGCTTCCTGGCCGGCCCGCCGCTGATCGGGATGGCCGCGCACGCGGTGGGGCTGGACAACGCCCTCTGGGTCGTCGTCGCCCTCACCGTCGGCATCTTCCTGCTGGCGCACAACGCGCGGCCCGCCCCAGCCGACGGTGGCGTGCGAGGCTAGGGCGCGTGCCCGAGGACCTCGCCGGCGCCCTCTCGGCGCTCCGCCCGCTGCTGCTCGACGAGCAGACGCTGGTCAAGGCCGTCGGCTCGGGCCGTCGCCGCAACGAGCACCCGCGATGCGCGCGCGTCGACCTGCGCCCCGTCGACCTCAAGACCGGCCGGCACCTCAATGTCGTGGCCACGACCGATGCCGGGCCCACGACCACCAACCATGCCTACCCCGGCGAGGCGGCCGCGAAGGTCGATGACCTGCTGGGCGAGCCCTTCGGCAACTGGCACGTGCAGACGACGACGGAGACAGTCCAGCTGCGGGTCACCAAGAAGGGCCAGGCACAGGTGAGCCGACGGGCGGAGTCCGCCGAGCAGGTGACCGGCCACGACCGCGCGGCCCGGCACCTCATCGACCCCGGCGACCCGCTGTTCCGGGTGCTCGGCGCCGGCGCGGCCAAGCGCCGCCAGGTCGACGCGTTCCTCCGCGAGCTGCAGGTCGCAGTGGCTGACGCCGAGCTCCCCGCAGACCGCCCGCTGCGGGTGGTGGATCTCGGCTGCGGCAACGCCTACCTCAGCTTCGCCGCCTACGCGTTCCTGACCCGCGAGCATGCGGTGCACCTGACCGGGGTCGACCGGCGGCGCGAGGCCCGCGAACGCAACACCGCACTGGCCGCGGAGCTCGGCTGGAGCGCCACCGTCGACTTCGTCGAGGGCGACATCCTGGACGCGCCGGTTCGTCCACCCATAGACGTTGTGCTCGCCCTGCACGCCTGCGACACCGCGACCGACGACGCGCTCGCCCAGGCCGTCCGGTGGCAGGCACCCGTCGTGCTCGCCTCGCCGTGCTGCCACCACGACCTGCAGCGGCAGCTGCAGGAGCGACCCACGCCGCAGCCGTACGGCCTGCTCACCGCGCATCCCATCCTGCGCGAGCGGCTCGGTGACGTCCTCACGGACGCGCTGCGGGCCGAGCTGTTGCGCGATCAGGGGTACGGCGTCGACGTGGTCCAGTTCGTCGCCGCGGAACACACGCCGCGCAACACCATGATCCGCGCAGTCCTCGCCACGACCGGTGGCGACGGGCCACGCAGCCGCACCGGCAACGCCGACGGCACGGACTACATGGAGCTCGTCACGACGTGGGGCGTGCGGCCGTACCTGCAGACGCTGCTGCGCGATGCCGAGCGCTAGCCCACTGGTCGCACTGCTGCTCGGGTCGTTGCTGGCCGTTCTCGTGCCCGCGACGTGGGTGCCTCAGGCCCGGGCGTCGACCGCGCCGGCACCGTTGCTGCGGCTGCAGGATCCGGCGCTGCTCGAGTCCAGCGGGCTGGCCGTCTCCGCGCGACGCAACACGATCCTCTGGACTCATGCCGACGGCGGTTCGGTTGCGCAGGTGCGCGCCGTGAACCGCCGCGGCCGCACTGTTGCCGTCGTCACGCTGGACGGCATCGACCCCTTCGACCCGGAGGCGCTCGCTCCGTCGCTCCGGGCCGACGGCACCCCGCTGCTGTGGCTCGGCGACATCGGGGACAACCGGGAGGCACGCCCCGACGTGTCGGTGTTCCGCTTCGTGGAGCCGCGCAAGCTCACCGACCGGACGGTGACTGCGACGTGGTTCCGGTTCACCTACCCCGACGGCTCGCACGACGCGGAGGCACTGCTCGTCGCCCCGGGAACCGGGCGGGTGTTCATCGCCACCAAGGGCTTCGGTGGGGCCGGGCTCTACCGCGCGCCGCGCCGGCTGGTCACCCGGGACCTGGGCACCAACCGCCTGACGCGGGTGGCCGACGTGCCTGTGCTGGTCACCGACGGCGCGTTCCTGCCCGACGGGCGGTTCGTGCTGCGCACCTACACCTCGGTGTTTCTCTACGGACGACCGGGCAACAAGCCGGGCGCGCTGGACGAGCTCGACTCCGACCCGCTCCCAGCGCAGCCCCAGGGTGAGTCGATCGCGGTGGACGGAGCCCGGCTGCTGGTGGGCAGCGAGGGCAGGAGATCGGCTGTTTACGCAGTCCCCGTGCCGGGTCCGGTGTCCAGCGCCGCGGACGATCTGTCGACCGGACCGACAGCCCGTGCCGCGCCGGGTGGCGACCCGGTCGGGGGCGGCAACAGCGGCCTTCCGGCAGCTGTCCCGGCCTGGGCACTCGGCGCGGGCGGGGTCGCGCTGCTGCTCGCCGCGGCTGCGCTGATCGCCCGTCGCCGCCGGCGGTGGAGATCGCGGGCGGGCCCCGTCGCGACCGCGTACCGTCGATCGCGTGGTGACCACCGATGAGGCGACGCCTGACCCCGTCTCGGTCGGCTCGCCGCGCGCCGCCCGCCGGATCGGCATCGCCTACCTCGTCCTCTCGGTGGCGATGTTGCCGTGGATCGGCTGGCTGAGCTGGCAGCTCCCACCCGAGACGGTGGCGCACAACAACGACATCGCCTGGCCCGGGTTCGACCTGATGCTGCTCGCCGGTCTGGCGACCACCGGCATCTGGGCGCTGCGCCGCTCGCGCTACCTCACGATCGCCGCGTCGGCCACCGCGGCGCTTCTCGTCGTGGACGCGTGGTTCGACATCACCACGTCGAGCTCGGACGAGCGCTGGGTCAGCCTCGGGCTGGCCTTCATCGAGCTGCCGCTGGCCGGGCTCTGTCTGTGGCTCGCCGTGCACGCGCAGGGCATCATCGCGCGCCAGACCACGCCGTCCCGGCGTCGCCGCGTCGCTCAGCCGTAGCGGCGGACGAGGCGCGGCCGCACCACGAATGCCTCGGCCTCGAGCGCGGCCAGTGTCACCCGGGGCAGCTCCGAGGCCCTGCGGAAGCACGCGAACCGCGGGACCCACACCGGTGCGTACTTCGCGCTGGCCCGGTAGAGCGACTCGATCTGCCACCACCGCGAGGCGAGCAGGAGCACCTGCCGCCACAGCCGCAGCACCGGCCCGGCGCCGACCCGGCCACCGCGGTCCAGGGCAGAGCGGAACACCGAGAAGTTCAACGACAGCCGCGTCACTCCGAGTCGACCGGCGGCCTCTGCCACCGAGGTGACGAGGAACTCGACAGTCCCGTTCTCGCTGGCGCGCGACCGTCGCATCACGTCGAGGGACAGGCCGTCCGGCCCCCAGGGCACGAACGCAAGCACACCGACGACCGCGCCCGAGGCATCCCGGGCGACGGCGACCACGAGGTCAGGGTCGGCGGGGTCGGCGACCCGGCCGAGGGCCATCGAGAACCCCCGTTCCACCTGGCCGTCGCGGAAGCCCTCGACCGCCGAGCACACCTCCGCAAGCTCGTCGGCCGGCAGCTCGTGCTGGCGATGCACGGTTGCCGTGTATCCGCATCGCCGGACCCGGGAGACCGCCTGGCGCAACGTGCGTCGCGAGCGACCGTTCAAGTCGAACGAGCTCAGGTCGAGCACCGCCTCGTCGCCGATCTCCAGGCCGTCCAGGCCCGCGCGGACGTACGCCGTCGCGCCCTCCTCGCTGCAGCCCACGACACCGGGCATCCACGCGAAGGACTCGGCCTCGGCCAGCCAGGCCTGGATCGCGCCCGGCCAAGCCTCCGGGTCGCCGAGCGGGTCGCCGGCGGCGAGTGAGACGCCACCAACCACGCGATAGGCCACCGCAGCCTTTCCCGACGGTGAGAACAGAACGGACTTGTCGCGGCGAAGCGCGAAGTAGCCCAGTGAGTCGCGTGAGCCGTGTGCTGCCAGCAGGGATCGCAGCCGCGACTCGTCGGCCGGCTCGAGCCGCGCGCGTTTGCGCGCCGGCGCGAGCAGCACGAGCAGCGTCACCGCGACAGTCACGATCCCCAACGTCGTCAGCGCCACCTGGTTCGCCGACGACAGCGAGGGCGTGGCGAACGCGAGGTTCGGCGCGAAGCCGAACAGTCCGGTCAGGGTGGCCGAGAGCCGCTGCGGCCAGGTCGAGGTCGGTGCCTGCTCGGCGGTCAGCGCGAGGCCGGCGGCGAAGGACACACTGGCCATCAGCGCGAACGTGATGCCGACGCGGGACCGGCTCGCCGGCTCGGCCCGGGCCGTGAACTCGCGACGGGCGATCAGCAGCAGCGCCAGCAATGCCACGTTGAGGGCCAGCGCAACCAGCGACGTGCGCTCGAGATGGGTGAGGATGCCGGCCGAGACGACGCCGACCATCAGCCACCAGGCCCGGCGCTTGCGGCGGCGCAGCCCGTTCGCGAGGACGAGCTGGACGCCGGCCACCGCCGCCCCGATCGAAAAGCTCACCGCGTCAGCGGCCGCATCCTCCGCGACGGAGTCGAAGTAGTGGTGCGACTGGGTGCGCACTATGCCGATGAGGGACACGATCGCGGTGATCCGCACCACCCAGGCGAGCACCGTCGGAGCAGCAGCGCCGGAGCGTAGGCCGAGCTTCATGGCTGGCTGGGTACGGCACGGCGCGCCCGCTCAGCCGGCTGGTGCGGCGCGATGCGGATGCCGATGGCTGCAGTGAGCAGCAGGACCGGCACGACAAGAAACGCGGTGTGCAACCCGACCTGGTCCGCGATCGCTCCGAGGCCGAACGGTCCGGCACCGGAGGCCAGGGCGGCGCCGAGGCCGACGCGGGCGCTCGCCTGGTCCGGCCGGCCCGCCGAGGCGTCGATCGCCCGGGCCAGGCCGAGCGGGAAGTA
>JBBRVU010000038.1:0-26970 GCA_038246575.1 Actinomycetes bacterium
CCGGCTCGTCGAAGGCGCCGTCACCCAAGGCTGGAACGCCGCCCTCAGCGAGCTCGCCCTCGTCTATCCCGACCGAGTCAACCCACACCTCTAGCCCACCCTGTGACCCAGATCACTTACACAGATAACTTGACAAGCTCCCGGGCTACCCGAGTCCCGCACCCACGACTACCGCAGGCACGGCACCACGACGCTGTTCGCCGCCCTGGAGGTCGCCACCGGGAAAGTTACCGACGCCTGCTACCCCCGGCACCGACACCAGGAGTTCCTCCGGTTCCTCAAGCTGGTCGCCCAGGCATACCCGCGGGTGCCGCTGCACGTCGTCTGCGACAACTACGGCACCCACAAGCACCCCGCGGTGACCGCCTGGCTGGCCCGCAACCCGAGGATCAGGCTGCACTTCACCCCGACGTCGGGGTCCTGGATGAACCTGGTGGAGATCTTCTTCGGCATCATCACCCGCCAAGCCATCCGCCGAGGCACGTTCACCTCCGTGGCCGACCTCGTCACCGCGATCGGCACCTACATCGACGGCTGGAACGACCGAGCCCACCCCTTCGCCTGGACCAAGACCGCAGAGGAGATACTCGCCAAAGCCAAGCCCCGCAACAAGACTTCGAACACGCGACACTAGGGGTCGGCTTGGCAACGGAACGGATCTGGCTGTTTTCGCGCCACGGGCAGCCGAACAGCCTTGTCATCGGATGAGGCGCCATCCCACACTCCCGAGGAGTACGTGACCTCACAGGACACGCTCGCCGAGCGTTGTAGGTCCTGCTGCCCCCGGGCGCCCAGATCCCGCAGGCGCTCAGCTGCCAGACAGCCCGGCCCCCGGTTCTTCCTGATCACCTACCTCACGGGACCCACGATGTCCTGGATCAGCGCGCCAGCTGCCCGTCTTGGCCGATCCTGTGTGGGACGGCCGCGTCATCGTGCGGACACGGCTTCCGGTGGCCGTACGCGACCGGTAGACATTCGCCGATCGGGACGCCCTGTCGGCGGGACCTCAGCCGGAGCCGAGGCGGCGGGCAACTGCGGTGAAGATGTCCTGCGGCGTGCTGTTGAAGGCGATCTGTGCCTGCGGCGAATGGTGGCGTACGAGGTTGACGATGGACTCGAAGAGCTCCAGCAGCTCCTCGGACTTGCGGATGCCGCCACCCACGACGACGCAGTCCCATTGTCGGGCCTGCAGTGCAGCGGTGATCCGAGCCTCGATGTCGTCACTCCCGTTGAGACCGACGAGGCAGTCCTCGGCATCCATGCCGTGACCGGCGAGACCGGCCATGCCGACCTCGATCGCGTCCGCGACCGGCTCCGGGTCCCAGGGTCCGGGCACCCGATAGGGGTCGAGGCCGATGACGAGGATCCGACGCTCGGAAACCGTACTGCCCACCGATCCACGGTACCGGCCGCGCCGGCGTACGTCGCCGAGCCACCGGTGCGTGGTGCTCGTGCGCTGTCGAATTCGCCGTCCCTGGCAAGGGTCACACGTCGGGAGGACGAGCGGAGAATCGCGCGTGACGCGCGGCTAGCTCGTGAGCGCGGTCAGGGCCAGGTCGACGTCGGCCTCGGTGGTGTAGAGGTGGAACGAGGCTCGCAGCCGCCCCCCGCGAACCGCCGCGCGGACGCCGGCAGCCTGCAGGCGTTCCTCCGCACCGGGCACGTCGACCGACACGATCGCCGAATCCCCCGCCTGCAGGCCGAGGCCGGCGCGGAACCGGTTGGCCAGCGCGACGTCGTGCGCACCAATCACCGCAACGCCAACCTGCTCGATCAGCTCCAGCGCCGGAGCGGTGGCCACCCAGTTGAGCCACGCCGGCGAGATGTCCAGGCTCCGCGCGTCGGCCGCCAACCGAAGCGGCGGGCCGTAGTACGACGTGTGCGGGTCGGCACCGGCCCACCAGCCAGCTTGCGACGGGACGATGCGCTCGCGGAGTGCGGACGTGGTGACCATGAATGCGGTGCCGCGAGGCGAGAGCAGCCACTTGTATGCGCCGCAGAGGAGGGCATCGACTCGCGACGCATCGACCGGCAGCCAGCCGCACGCCTGCGTGGCGTCGACCACCGTCGTCGCGCCAACCCGCTCGGCGGCGGCGATGATCGCGTCGAGATCGGCGATCTCACCGGACGCCGACTGAACGAGACTGAAGGCGACCACGTCGGTGCCTTCATCGATCTCACCGGCCAGCTCCCGCGCCGGCACGGTCCGCACCTCGACCCCACGCCGATCCTGGACCAACCACGGGAACAGGTTCGAGGTGAACTCCTCCTCCGCAACGGCCACCCGCGCACCCGCGGGGAGCGACCCGGCGATCATTGCGACCAGCTGCGAGACCTGCGCACCGGTGGTGACGTCGGACGCAGGCACGCCGACCAGCCGGGCGAAGGTCTCCCGCGCCCGGATCGTCTCGTCTCCCCAAGCACTCCAGTGGCCACGCCCGGTCCGCCAGTCGGCCAGGGCTTCCTGCAGTGCCTGCCACGCAGGCAATGGCGGCAGGCCGTAGCTTGCCGTGTCCAGCCAGCCGGGCGCCGGTTCGAACAGGGCACGCGCCTTCGCGATCTCCACGGCGTCATGCTGCCACCAGCGTTCTCGCGTGGAGGAGATCGACTGGCAGGTCATCGGTCTGCCGGCCCGGGACGGCCGGCTCGGCCTTACCGACCCTCGCCAAGGCGATTGGCCCGTCCACGTCCGCGCACCAGCGGGTGCGGCGCCGCGCGGACCGCGGTCCCACCCGCGGCTACCCGCGAATGGACTGGCAGCAGGCCGCTGCCTCGAGCTCAACGCTGGCCAACCCGCAGGTCCCGCCTCGGCACCGGACCAGGAGCAGCCGGTCAGTGCGCGCCGTGCAGGCCGAGCTTCCCGGCGTCGACGGCCACCCTCGAACGGTCTCCTGGATCGCCGGCTCCTCCCTTCTGCGATAGCCGACGTCGAGCACCTCGAAGACCGCGGTCCCGGTCACCTGGGCCCTCCCTCAACGAGTCGCAGGGCCGCGGCCTCGATCTCGTCCTCGCCCAGCAAGACGTACGACGCCGCCGGCCCGAGCGGGATGAAGCTGTCTGCGCTCGTCACCCTGCTCATCGTCCCAGCGAAGCCTCCGTCGACCAGTGCGGCCAGCACGCCTTCGGAGACGCCACCGCTGCGCCGGGTCTCGTCGACGACGAGCACCCGGCCGGTCGCCGCCGCCTCCCGGAGCAGGTCATCGACGGGGAGCGGGGCGAGCCAGCGCAGGTCCAGCACCCGGGCGGCGATCCCACGCGACGCCAGCCGTCGGGCAACGCGCAGGCTCATTCGTAGCCCGTTGGCGAAGCTGACGACCGTCAGGTCGTGTCCGTCGCCATAGGTCCGGCCGCGCCCGATCGGCACGTGGGCGGCCTGCCACGTCTCCGGGGCGGGGTACGCGTCCAGCCAGCCGCCATCGCCGTCCTCGTGCAGGTCGCGAGCGTGGTAGAGGGCGATGGGTTCGAGGAACACGCTGAGGGTTGCGTCGACGGCAGCAGCGGCGAGGCAGGTGCGGAGCATGGCGGCCGCGTCGCCCCCACGTGCCGGGCAGGCAACGACCAGGCCCGGGATGTCCCGCAGGACGGCGACGGCGTTGTCGTTGTGGAAGTGGCCGCCGAAGCCCTTCTGGTAGCCGAGCCCGGCGACCCGTACGACCATCGGGTTCCGGTAGGCGCCCCGCGAGAAGAACGGCAGCGTCGCGGCCTCCCCGCGGAGCTGGTCCTCGGCGTTGTGCAGGTACGCCAGGTACTGGATCTCCGGCACCGGCAACAGCCCGGCCAGGCCCGCGCCCAACGCCAGACCGAGGATCGACTGCTCGTCCAGCAGGGTGTCGAACACCCGGCCGGCGCCGAACCGGCGGGCCAGCCCGCGGGTCACGCCGTAAACGCCGCCCTTGCGGCCGACGTCCTCGCCGAACACCAGGACTCGAGGATCGGCCGCCATGGCGTCGCCGAGGGCCGCCGTGATAGAGCCGGCGAGGGTCAGCGGTTCGTCTGCACCGGCCTTGACGCTCCGGCCGGCCCCGGCGACGGCGGCCGCCACGACGCCCGCCCGCCGGGGAGCGAGCGGAGCCACGACCTCGGCTGCGGATGCCAACCGGGGCGACCCGGCGAGCTCCTCAGCGGTCTGCTCGACCAGCCGCGCCGCGGTGTCGTACCGGTCCAGCAGATCCGCGGGGGACACGGCTCCCGCGGCGACCAGCGCGGCCGCCGTGCCGAGCAGCGGGTCGCGGGCGTAGTCGGCAGCCGTCTCCGTCGGCGTGCGGTAGCTGATCTCGGCGTCGCTGCCCGCATGCCCGAGGAAGCGCACGGTGCGCAGGTGCAGGAACACCGGCCGCCGCGACGAGCGGACGAGCTCCGCGGCACGCACGGCGGCGTCGTACGTCGCGGCCACGTCGAACCCGTCGGCCGACAGGTAGCCGAGCCCTGGTCGGGAGCCGTACGTGCGCTCCACCCAGCCGGCCGGGGTGCGGACCGAGATGCCCAGGCCGTTGTCCTCACAGACGAACAGCACCGGTGCCGGGATCCCCTGGTAGGCAGTGTGCAGCGCCGTGTTGATCGCACCGGTGGCCGTCGAGTGGCTGGCCGAGGCGTCTCCGAACGAGCACACGACCAGGGAGTCGGCCGGCCACGGCGTCCGCACGCCGAGCTTGCCGGCCCGGTGCACGACGACGGCCAGCCCGACGGCGCGCGGAAGATGCGAGGCGATCGTCGAGGTCTGCGGGACCACCGACAGCGCGGCGTTGCCGAACACCTTGTGCCGGCCACCCGCGATCGGCTCGTCGGCAGCACAGAGCAGGCCCTGCAGCACGTCGCGGACCGGCGTCGACCCGGCGACCTGGGCCGCCCTGGCCAGGTAGAAGCCACCGGAGCGGTAGTGCAGCAGCGCAGGATCCGTGGGGCGCAGAGCGGCCGCCACGGCGGCGTTGCTCTCGTGGCCGGCCGAGCCGATGGTGTAGAAGCCCCGGCCCGCGGCCTGCAACGCGCGGG
The DNA here is from genome assembly GCA_038246575.1 of Actinomycetes bacterium. Lineage (GTDB taxonomy): Bacteria > Actinomycetota > Actinomycetes > JACCUZ01 > JACCUZ01 > JACCUZ01. Next base: position 4,990 of record JBBRVU010000038.1, read on the forward strand.
CGGCGAGGTCGAGCTGCCGGCTGGTGGCCTGGGCGTCGAACAGCTCCAGTGCCGTCGCTACCGTCAACCCGCTGCCGGGGTGGATCGGCGAGTCGGCGGCAGCGCCGGAACGCTCGGCCGGCCGCAGCCCAGCGACGGCCGACCGCAGCGCCTCGTCGAGTGCGTTGCTCACTCCGCCAGCCGGAACCGCGGATCCGGCTCCAGCTCGACGACGTCCATCTGTGCCTTCTGCAGCCGGCCGGAGTAGTCCCAGTTCATCGCCTGCCAGCGGGTGAACTGGTCGAGCACCCACATCCCGGACTGCCGGGATCCGTTGCCGGACTTGCCGTTGCCGCCGAAGGGCAGATGGGCCTCCGCGCCGGAGGTCGAGTTGTTGACGCTCACCATGCCCGCAGAGATCCCGCGCCGGAACGCGTACACCTCGTCCGGATCGTTGGTGTAGATCGACGAGGTCAAGCCGTAGCCGGGCGCGTTGGCGAGCCGGATCGCCTCGTCCATCCCCTGGTAGGACGTGATGCCGACCAGCGGGCCGAAGGTCTCCTCGTCGAAGATCGCGTCGCCGGGGCGGACGCCGTCGACGACGACCGGGTGGTAGTAGAGGCCGGCCGTCGGGTCGCCGGCGAAACCCGGCCGCGGGTTGTCGTCGGTGATCCGTCCGGTCAGGCCGTGGATGGCGTGGTGCGACTGCACCCAGCCAAGGCATTCCTCGAAGCGGGTGGCGAACTTCTGGTCGAGCAGCGGGCCCATGAGCACGTCGCCGGAGGGCTCGCCGACGGCAGCCGCGTCCACCGCCTTGGTGAACCGGGCGACGAACTCGTCGTGCACCGACTCGTGGACGATCACGGTGCCCAGCGACGTGCAGCGCTGCCCGGCGGTGCCGAAGCCGGAGAACAGCGCACCCTCGACGGCAAGGTCGAGATCGCCGCTCGGGGTGATCACCAGCGGGTTCTTGCCGCCCAGTTCGAGGCAGGCGCTCTGCAGGTGGCGGCCGGTGAGCTCGCCGATCCTCCTGCCCACCGCGGAGGAGCCGGTGAAGCCGACCTTGTCCACGTCGCCCGCTGCCAGCGCCGCCTCGAGGCCGGCGAAGGTCGCCGCGCCGTCGGCGTGCACGATGTTGAAGACACCGTCGGGCAGCCCGCCGCCGCGGACGAAGATCTCGTGGAACGCGGCCGCCACACCCGCTGCGTATTCCGCCGGCTTCCACACGACCGTGTTGCCGCAGAGCAGGGCGGGCACGACGTACCACGATGGCACCGCTACCGGGAAGTTGCCCGCCGTGATCACCGCGACGGTGCCGACCGGGTTGCGGAACGTGAACAGCTGCTTGTCCGGCATCTCGCTCGGCACGGTCTGCCCGTACAGGCGCCGGCCCTCGCCGAGGAAGAAGTCGCAGGTGTCGATGATCTCGCGCACCTCACCCAGCGCCTCGACGTACGGCTTGCCGATCTCGCGGGTCACCTGCCGGGCCAGCGCCTCGGCGTTGTCTTCCACGGCCCGCCCGATGTGCGCGATCGCGCGGCCTCGAACCGGTGCCGGGACGTCGGCCCAGGCCGGCTGGGCGCGCCTGGCGCTCGCGGCCGCGGCGGCGAGGGTCGAGGCGTCGGCCAGGAGGACCTGCGCGACGACGTCGTCCAGCCGGGCCGGGTTGGTACTCGTGACCGGCTGGCCGCCGGTGACGGGCGAACCGCCGATGACGGAGGCCACGGTCCTGCTCATCGGGTCACCGCCGGACCGTCGAGCACCCGGGCGACGGCAGCCACCGCGAGCAAGAGCTCGTCGATCGTGACGGACAAGGCCGGCCTGAACCGCACCGATCGCTCCCCGCTGGGGAGGGCGAGGACGTGCTCGTCCTTACGGAGCCGCCGCAGTACGACGTCCCGGGTGTCCGCGTCGGGCAGGTCGAAGGCGATCATCAGCCCGCGCCCGCGCACGTTGGCGACCAGCGTCGGGTAGCCAGCCGCCATCTCGCGCAGGGCCGCGAGGGCCGCCTCGCCCTTCACGCCGGCGGCCTCGATGAGCCCGTCGCGCTCGATGATCTCCAGGATCCGCCGGGACCGCACCATGTCGGTCAGGCCACCGCCCCAGGTCGAGTTGATCCGTCCGGACACGGCGAACACGTTGTCGGGGACCTCGTCGACCCGGCCGCCGGCCATGATGCCCCCGACCTGCACCTTCTTTGAGAACGCCACGACATCAGGGGACAGCCCGAGCTGCTGGTAGGCCCACGCCGTGCCCGTGGTTCCGGCACCGGTCTGCACCTCATCCAGGATGAAAAGGGCATCGTGGGCGTGCACCAGCTCCTGCATCGCCTGCAGGAACTCGCCCCGCATGTGGTTGTCGCCGCCCTCGCCCTGAATCGGTTCGGCGATGAACGCGGCGATGTCGTGCGGGTGCCGCGCGAAAGCCTCGCGTGCCTGGGTCAGCGCGTGCTCTTCGGTCGCACGCACCTCGTCGACATCGATCGGGAACCGGATCGCCGGCACGTCGATCCGGGGCCAGTCGAACTTCGGGAACCGGTCGGTCTTCACCGGGTCGGTGTTGGTGAGCGACATCGTGTACCCGCTTCGGCCGTGGAAGGCACGGGTCAGGTGCAGTATCCGGGTGCCCAACTCGGGCGAGCGTCCACTGGCCTCGTTGTGCCGGCTCTTCCAGTCGAATGCGACCTTCAGCGCGTTCTCGACCGCGAGGGCACCGCCCTCGATGAAGAAGAGGCGCGGCAGCAGCGGGTCGCCGAGCACCCGCGCGAACGTGTCGACGAACCCCGCCAGGTGCGTGCTGTAGATGTCGGGATTGGCCGGCTTGTTGACAGATACCTCGGCGAGCAGCGCCATGAACTGCAGGTCGTCGACGATGCCGGGGTGGTTGTAACCCAGCGGTGCGGAGGCAAAGAACGCGTACATGTCCAGGTAGCGCTGCCCGTCGCGGGCATCGACGATCCATGACCCAGTGCTGGCCCGGGTGTCGAGGACGAGCTTGAAGCCGTCGGTGAGCAGGTGCCGGGCGAGGACCTCGTGGACGTCGGCTGCCGCGATGCCGGGGGGTGCGGAGTCCGTGGCGGGGGTGCCCTCGCGCGTGCTGTCGGCTGTGATCGAGGGCATGTCGCCGCCTCTCTGTCACGGGGCGGCGCAGGCCGGCCCGCGGGGGTATGAGTGGGAAGTTCTCCTGCGTTCAGGTTACCTGGGAGGAACTCTTCCGGCGAACTTGCCCGTGGGTGACAGCATGTGCTGTTACATCGGCGTTGGCCGTGACCGGTGGCCGGCCTGAAGTCACCGTCCTGGAGCCAGCTGGCTCAGCCGCCTCAGCTGTCCCGGAACGCCTCGATCCCGGCGCCGAGGGCGTTGAGTCGTTCGGCGAGTTCCTCGTAGCCTCGGTTGATCACGTAGACGTTGCGCAGGACCGAGGTGCCCCGCGCGGCGAGCATCGCCAGCAGCACGACCACCGCCGGGCGCAGCGCCGGAGGGCACACGACCTCGGCGGCCGACCAGCGGGTGGGCCCCTCGACGTAGACCCGGTGCGGGTCGAGCAGGGTGACCTTCGCCCCCAGCCGGTTGAGCTCGGTGAGGTAGATCGCGCGGTTCTCGTAGACCCAGTCGTGGATCAGCGTGGAGCCTTGGGCAACCGCCGCTATCAGCGCGAAGAACGGCAGGTTGTCGATGTTGAGTCCCGGGAACGGCATCGGGTGGATCTTGTCGATGGGGGAGTGCAACGTCGAGGGGTGGGTGGTGAGGTCGACCAGGCGGGTACGGCCGTTGGCGGCGGCGTACTCCGGGCTGCGGTCGTAGTCGAGCCCCATCTCCTCGAGCACCGCGAGCTCGATCTCCATGAACTCGATCGGCACCCGGCAGATCGTGATCGCCGACTCGGTGACGATCGCAGCGGCGAGCAGGCTCATCGCCTCGATCGGGTCCTCCGACGGCGCGTAGTCCACGTCCACGTCGATGTCGCGCACCCCCTGCACGCGCAACGTCGTCGTACCGACTCCCTCGATGCGCACCCCGAGCTCCGCGAGGAAGAAGCAGAGGTCCTGCACCATGTAGTTGGAGCTGGCGTTGCGGATCACCGTGAGGCCGTCGTGGCGGGCGGCGGCCATGAGGGCGTTCTCGGTCACGGTGTCGCCGCGCTCGGTCAGCACGATCGGCCGCTGTGGCGACGCCGGCGCGTCCACCGTCGCGTGGTAGTAGCCCTCGGTGGCCTTGACCCGCAGGCCGAAGTGCTGGAGTGCGGTCATGTGCGGCTCGACGGTGCGGGTACCCAGGTCGCAGCCGCCGGCGTAGGGCAGCTCGAAGGTCCCCTCGCGGTGCAGCAGCGGCCCGAGCAGCATGATCACGCTGCGCGTGCGCCGAGCCGCGTCCGCGTCGATACCGGCGAGGTCGAGCTGCTCCGGCGGCACGATCTCCAGGTCGTTGTCGGCGTTGAGCCAACGGGTGCGCACGCCCACGCTGGCCAACACCTCGAGGATGCGGTGCACCTCCTCGATGCGGGCCACCCGGCGCAACGTGGTGCGGCCGCGGTTGAGCAACGCGGCGCAGAGCAGCGCCACGCCGGCGTTCTTGCTCGTCTTGACGTCGATGCTGCCGGAGAGCTGGCGGCCACCAGCGACCCGCAGGTGCACCGGCCCGGTCGCGCCGAGGGAGACGATCTCACTGTCGAGGGCCGCACCGATGCGGGCGAGCATCTCCAGGCTGAGGTTCTGGTGGCCGCGCTCGATCCGGTTGACCGCGCTCTGGCTGCTGCCGAGCTCGCGCGCCAGTTCGGCCTGCGTGAGCCCGCGCTGCGTGCGGGCCGCCCGGATCAGGCTGCCGATGCGCTCGAGGTAGTCCGGGGTCACGGTCGGTCACGCTATCTCAGATGTGAGATAGCGCCGAATCGCCACGCTCAGCCCGGTGGAGCGGGCAGCAGCTGCTCGCTGCCGTCCGTGCCGATCCGGGCGACGGCGGCGCGGATCCGGGCGATCTCGCCCGCCGGACGGCGCGGGTCGGGCAGCACCTGCGCCCAGGCGTCCACGGCGAGCGCGCCGTACACGTGCCCGTGCCCGACCGGCATCGCCGTAGCGGTAAACAGGTCGGCCGTCGTCTGCCAGAACCCGACCACCGGCATCCAGTGCACGTCTGGGCTGACGTCGGCGCCGCGTGGCGCCAGCCAGGCCCCCGAGCGCCACAGCAGCGACGGCGACCAGGCCACCACCGGGTCGGAGGGATGGACGAGGTAGACGACCCGCGAGGGCGAGTGCCGGCCCCCGGCGCTGGCGGTCAGGTCGGTGGGCGCGGCGGCCACCTGCACATCGGGGTCGTCGCTGACCGGCCGCCAGACCGGGGTGCCGCCCCGGCGCTGCACCACCAGCCGCGTCCAGACCGGGTCGAAGTGCGGTGGCCCGATGAGCAGGGCGCCACCGGTCGTGCTCATGATGTCGTCCACGCTGGTGAAGGCGCTGTCGGTGGCGAAGGCCCCGAGGCTCTCTCCGTACACGACCAGCCGTGGTCGGCGCTGCTCCGGCATCCTTGCCAGCCGCGCGCGCACGGCGGTGACGAGCTCCTCGGACGTGCGCACGGCGGCGTCGCGGTCGACGAGGAAGGACAGCCAGCTGGGCAGGTAGGAGTACTGCACGGTGACGGTGGCCGAGTCGCCGTGACTGACGTACTCCAGCGCGGCTGCCGCCGCCGGGTCGATCCACCCGGTGCCGGTGCCGGCCGCGACTGCGACGACGCGCCGGTCGAGGCCGCCGGTGCGTTCCAGCTCGCGGACGGCCAGCACGGCCCTGGCCTCCGGCGTACGAGCCGAGGCCAGCCCGACGTAGACCCGGATCGGCTCGCGCGCGGCGGCGACGCCGGTGACCGCCGTGATCGTCGCGGCGTCCGGACCCTGGGCGACGAACTGGCGGCCTTCGCGTCCGAGCGAGGACCACTCGATGGACGACCCCGGACCGCCGGAACGCAGCCCGCTGGCCGGCCGGGCCACCCCCGGCCCGGTGCCGGCGTTGGCTGCGGCGAAGGACTCACCAAGCGCCTGACCCACCGACGCGGCCACCACGCCGGTGACCAGCACGTACACGGCGGTGGCGCTGAGCGCCATCGCGGTGAGCATCGCCAGTCGGCGCGGCAGGTAGCGCAGGAGTACGTCAAACAGGCGGCGGGTCGCCCAGACGATGCCCCGGCCGACCATGAGCAGGACGACCAGCACGAGGGCACCCAGCAGCGGCGAGAGCACCCAGCCGAGCGGTACGTGCTCGGGCATGCCGAGCAGCGCGCGCTGCATCTGCTGCCAGTGCCGGCCGAGGATGGCACTGCCGACCACCAACAGTGGTGTGGCCACGGCGAGCACCCGCCATAGTCGCGCGCGCCATATGCCCCCGGGCTGCGGCAGGCCGAGCGCCGGGACCGCCCAGCCGACGAAGCCTCCCAGGGCGTATCCCGACGTCGCGCACAGCCCGGCGAGCAGGCCCTGGACCACCCAGCTGCGCGGCACCAGCGACGGGGTGAGCGACAGGCAGGCGAAGACCACGGCGGCCGTCGTGCCGGTGAGGCTGAGCGGTCGGAGCCGGCCGGACAGAGCATGCGGTCTCGTGCCGTAGCCGGTCGCGCCTTCGGGCGGGGGTGGCCGGCTTGCCGGCTCGCGGGTAGTCGTCGGCGCGTGCGGGGGCGAGCCGCCGAGGCGGCTCGCAACGCCGTCGGTCGCCGGCACGGGCGTTGTCTCCTCGACACGACACGTGGCTCGCGGGCTCGGCGGGCCACGGGTCAACGCTGCGTCGCGACCGGCCGACTGGTCAACCCAGTTGATCACACCGTGACCGGTGGGCCGCCTGAGCATGGGTTCGCCCCGGGTCATCGCGCGGCCCGCTCACCGCCGCGCCGCCGCGGCAGACCCGAGCGCCAGGCATAGACGATCAAGCCCTCCCTGTCGCGCAACCCGAGACGCTGCAGCATCCGAGACACGTGGCTCTTCACGGTGGTGACCTCCAGATGCATGGCGGCGGCAATCTCAGCGTTGCTAAGCCCCTCGGCGAGCAGGAGCAGGACACGCTGTTGCTGCTCGCTGAGACCGGTGCGTGCTTGGCCGGGGGTGGCCGCGATGCCGGTCGCCGCGGCCGGATTGTCACCGGTGTCGACAGCCACCACCGACCGCGACCCCGACGAGGGCGACGGTTCCGGCTGCGGCGACACGAGCTGTGCGGGAGGTGCGGAGCCAGACCGACTCTCGTACAAGGAGTCGAGATAGCTTTCGAGCAGAACTCGCTCGACACGCCAGGCGCCGCACAGTCGGATCGCCGGCACCGCTCCGCTGTCGAGGAGCGCCTGGACCTGGCCGGCGGTCAACCCAAGTTCTCGCTGGATCTGTGGCAGCGACAGGAACCTCGAGTGCGACAAGGACCTACCTCCGGTGTCGGCTCGCACGGCGACGTTTGAGTGCCGGTCCCGGCGCCGCCTGGGGCCGCGCGGAGGAGGGCCGCGCGGAGGGGCGTCTGCGAGGACTCGTCCTCCTGATTCATCCCATAGCGGGCTGTGGTTGATCGATCACGCTGCGAGATTAATGGCTGTTCCAGTGCCCGGGCCGCCACCGGCTTCGGAGCCACCTCGCGTCGCGGAACGACCGCGACCCATCGAAGGGAGAAGGACATGGCACTCGCCGACCTGCTCAAGGACGTCGCCGAGAACCCCGCGGTCGCGGCCAGCCTCAAGGCCGGCACGGACCAGGTCCTCGACCGCTACGGCCTGTCCGCCGAGCACCGCGCCACGCTCAGTAGCGGCGACCCCGTCGCCATCTCGCAGCTGGTCAAGAGCGAGGCCGCTACCAACCCCGAGGACGTCACCATCGTCCTCATCATCGTCTGACGATGCCGTCCTCCGTCGACATGCCGGCCACCGTCGCGCCATCGGCGCACCCCAACGGGATCCCGACCGCGCCCACCCGCGCCAACTGGCTCATGGTCGTGGGGACGGGGATCGCCGCCCGCGGCCAGCTCACCATCGAGGCCAGGAGCTGCGTCCGCGACGCCGACGTCGTGCTGCACGTCGTGACCGACACACTGACCGAGCAGGCACTGCACGAGCTGAACCCGCGCTGCGAGAGCCTGCGCAGCTGCTACGCCGACGGCAAGGCGCGCGCCGAGACCTACCGCGAGATGGTTGATCGGATCATCGAGTACCTCGACGCCGGCGCCACCGTCTGCGCGGTGTTCTACGGCCACCCGGGCGTGTTCGTGACCCCTTCCCACGAGGCGGTCCGACGCGCTCGGGAGCGTGGCCACGAGGCGCGCATGCTGCCGGCGGTGTCGGCGGAGGACTGCCTGTTCAGTGATCTGGGAGTCGACCCGGCGCGCCGCGGCTGCCAGACGTACGAGGCCACCGACTTCGTCCTGCGGCCGCGGGTCATCGATCCGACCGCGGCGCTCGTCCTCTGGCAGGCCGGACTCGTCGGACACCTCGACTTCCGCAGCCGCGGCTATGAGAACCGTGGGATCGGCGAGCTCGTCCAGCGGCTCGAGCTGACCTATCAGGCATCGCACGAGGTGACGGTCTACGAGGCCGCGGTGCTCCCGCTGCAGCTGCCCCGGATCGAGCGGACCAGGGTCGGTCGGCTCGCAGCTGCGGGTCTGCGTTCGATCTCGACGCTCTATGTCCCGCCCGCCGGCGAGCCGCTCGTCGACCGGGGCGTCGCCGCCCGGCTGGGCATCGAACTGGGCTTGCTCGCGAGCGCGCCTGGCCTCGTCGGCACAGCCTGAACCCGTCACGGCAACCGCACACGACAGGGGCACAGATGGCCGGTCCTGGACGCACTGCCGTCGGTGGCAGCGCCCGCGAACCGCTGCCCGGCGCGCGGCGAGTCGCCGACCTGGCGCGGGAGGACTCGGTCCAGGTGACACTGCGGCTGAGGCGTCGCCAGCCGCTGCCGGCGGAGACAGCTTCCGCGCTCGCGACCCGCGCGGACCTGCGGCGGGAGCACTGGTCACACGCCCAGCTCGTAGCCGACCACGGCGCGTCCGGCGCGGACGTCGAGGCCGTGCGCGCCGCGGCCGATCGCGCGGGCCTGCGGGTGGTCTCTGCCGATCGGGCCCGCCGCACCGTCGTGCTGGAGGGTTCGGCGGCGGCGGTCGGGCGGACCTTCGCAGTCACGCTCGGCCGCTACCAGCATCGCACCGGCCGCTATCGCGGCTACAAAGGGCCTGTCCGGTTCCCAGAGGAGCTCGCGACTCGCGTGGAGGCCGTCCTCGGCCTGGACGACCGCCCGCAGCTGCACAGCCGGACCACCCCGGTGACGGGCACGACATCCGCGGGCGACGTCACCCCGTCTCCGGTGACGACGATCGCCGACGCGTACGGCTTTCGCTCCTGCGGTACGGGTGCGGGTCAGGGCATCGGGATCGTTGCGCTCGGCGGTGGATACCGCGATTCGGACGTCCAGGCCTACGCCGCGCGGCTCGGCCTCTCGAGCGCGCCGACGGTGGTGGCCGTGAGCGTCGACGGTGCCGGCAACGTCCCGACCGGGTCGGTCACCGGTCTGGACAGCGAGGTGGCGCTCGATGTGCAGGTCGCCCTCGCGGTCGCTCCCGCGGCAGCCATCACGGTCTACTTCGCACCGAACACCGATGCCGGGATGCTGGGCGCGATCACGACCGCGGTACACGACACGACGCACCGGCTGTCGGTGCTGTCCATCAGCTGGGGATCAGCCGAGGCCACCTGGACCGGCTCGGCCCTCGCTGCGATCGACGATGCGTTGCTCGAGGCAGCCCTGCTCGGTGTCTGTGTGGTGGCCGCGGCGGGGGACAACGGCGCCGTCGCGCGCGTTCCCGACGGCCGGGTGCACGTCGAGTTCCCCGCGTCGAGCCCGTACGTCCTGTCCTGCGGCGGCACCCGCCTCGAGCTCGCGGACCAGCGCATCGCGCGCGAAGTCGTCTGGAACGATGGCTCCGGCCACGCCTCCGGCGGCGGGATCAGCGATACCTTCGACCGGCCGCCATGGCAGGCGAGCGTCGGCTTGCCGCCGTCGCTCAACCCCGGTGGCCGCGTCGGACGCGGGGTGCCGGACGTCGCAGGAGACGCCGACGCGCGCACCGGCTACGAGGTCCTGGTCGACGGGACCTGGGCGGTCACCGGCGGCACCAGTGCGGCGACGCCGCTCTACGCGGCGTACCTCGCCACCCTGTCCGCCTCGCTCGGGCAACGGGTGGGCTACCTCAACCCGCTGCTCTACCGCCTCGCCGGCACGCCGGCGCTGCGCGCGATCACTGTCGGCGACAACGGGGTCCCCGGGACGGCGGGGTACCGCGCGGGCCCGGGCTGGGACTGCTGCACCGGTCTCGGCGTCGGCTCCGGGCCAGGACTTCGTGCCGCGCTGGGCGCCCTGAGCGACCCACCACCACCGACCTGACGACCGTAGGCGCAGCTCACTCCGGGCTGCCGAACACGAAGGAGGTCATGCTATGCCCGCAAGGAACGAGGAATGTTCGATCTGCACAGAGCCGCTCGGCACGGGTCCCCACGGACCGGTGACGACGGCGATGGGACACCGCGCCGGAGCCGTCTGGCACGCCTTTCACGTCGGGTGCATCTCCGCACTGACCTCGCGAGGCGACTGGAAGTGCCCGCTGTGCCGGGCCCAGGTGAACCCGTGGTCTCAGGTCCCACTCGCCTGAGCCGGCCTCGACCCTCTCCGTCGCCAACGCCGAGCAGGAGACAGCAGATGCCCTTCTACCAGTGCTTCAAGACCGTGGACCGCACCGTGTACGTCAGCAGCACCGGCTTCCGCAGCCACGCCGAAGGCGCCAGCTGGGTCGCGGCCTGCATGCAGCACTTCGGGATCCAAGGAAACGCCATGCTCGGCAAGCCCTGGGAGTCGCCCAGTCAGCCCGACCGCGCCACGATCTGGCCCTGACCCGGCACGTCGGGCGCGAGCACGTCCGTACCGTCGACGTGACCGCAATCGACGGCTGACGTGGAGGGCGGGGAGGGTGCGCCGCTGGGCGGCTCCGGTGCGACGTGGCACGATCGCGCAGGTGAGCTGCAGTCCCGCCGCGGCGCAGCACCTGCGCGACCTCGCGCGGCTGCGCCGCGTCCGCGACCGGATCGACCGCGAGTATGCGCAGCCGCTGGACGTCGAGGCGCTCGCCCGTGGCGTGCACATGTCGGCCGGACACCTCAGCCGCGAGTTCCGGCTCGCCTATGGCGAGTCTCCGTACGCCTATCTGATGACGCGGCGCATCGAGCGTGCGATGGCGCTGCTGCGTCGTGGCGGCCTCAGCGTCACTGAGGTTTGTTTCACGGTCGGCTGCTCGTCGCTGGGCACCTTCAGCACTCGCTTCACCGAGCTGGTCGGGATGCCGCCCAGCACCTACCGGCGCCTGGCGGCGCGCGCGACGGCGGGGATGCCCCCGTGCGTGGCCAAGCAGGTGACCAGACCGATCAGGAATCGAGAAGCGCGGATCACGGAGCCGCACCTAGCCTGACCGCCATGGACATCACCATCTCCGCGAGCTTCCTCCCGCACGAGGACCCGGACACCTCCCTGGCCTTCTACCGCGACGTCCTCGGCTTCGAGGTCCGCAACGACGTCGGAAAGGGCACGATGCGCTGGATCACTGTCGGGCCCGCCGACCAACCCGGCACGTCGATCCTGCTGGCGCCACCGGCCACCGACCCTGGCATCACCGACGACGAGCGCCGCACCATCGCCGAGATGATGGCCAAGGGCACGTACGGCTGGATCCTGCTGGGTACCAAGGACCTCGACGGCACCTTCGAGCGGCTGCAGGCCGGCGACGCCGAGGTCGTCCAGGAGCCGACCGAGCAGCCGTACGGGATTCGCGACTGCGCCGTCCGCGATCCGGCGGGCAACCTCGTCCGCATCCAGGAAGTGCGCTGAGCCGACCGGCGATCGCGGGCCTGCGCGACGGCGCCGTGAAGGAGCCCGCGCAGGACCCCGGTTGCAACGTCCGCGGGCTGCCCCGGTCGAGGTCGACGTCGAGGTTGGCAAGATCGACGCATCGCCGGAGTGGGTGCCCGGTTCGTCGCGTACACCGGCTTCGACCGGCGAGCGCTGGCCACGCCGTGGCGCTGGTTCCGCATCTCCCTGCGCTACCTCCAGGCTTGGCGCGAAGCGAACGAACTGCCTGGCCGTGAGTTGATGCGCGACGGTCACTGGTTGGGCTGACGCCTCAGCCGCGCGCCGACCGGACCGACGTCTGAGAGCCCGACGTACTGTTTGACGCTGGTCGGATGGAGCAGGGCGAACGCCGACGGAGACCGCGAAGGCGGTCTCGCCGCACAGATGGAGACACCGATGAGCACGGCCACGAGGTCGGACACGCAGTCACCGGCGGTGCACGCCGCCGACAGCCACGACCTGATCCGCGCGCACGGCGCGCGTGAGAACAACCTCAAGGACGTCAGCCTGGAGATCCCGAAGCGCCGGCTGACGGTGTTCACCGGCGTCTCCGGCTCGGGCAAGAGCTCGCTGGTGTTCGACACGATCGCCGCGGAGTCGCAGCGGTTGATCAACGAGACCTACAGCGCCTTCGTGCAGGGGTTCATGCCGACGCTGGCGCGGCCCGACGTCGACGTGCTGGACGGGCTGACGACGGCGATCATCGTCGACCAGGAGCGGATGGGGTCCAACCCCCGCTCCACCGTCGGCACTGCCACCGACGCCAACGCCATGCTGCGGATCGTCTTCAGCCGGCTGGGCCAGCCGCACATTGGATCGTCCCAGGCGTTCTCCTTCAACATCGCCTCGATCAGTGGGGCAGGGGCCGTCACCCTGGAGCGCGCCGGGCGGACGGTGAAGGAGCGGCGCAGCTTCAGCATCACCGGCGGCATGTGCCCGCGCTGCGAGGGCATGGGCTCGGTCACCGACTTCGACGTGTCTGCGCTGTACGACGACAGCCTGTCGCTCAACGCGGGCGCGCTCACCATCCCCGGATACAGCATGGAGGGCTGGTACGGCCGCATCTACCGCGGCTGCGGCTTCTTCGACCCGGACAAGCCGATCCGGACGTTCACCAAGCGGGAGCTCAACGACCTGCTCTACAAGGAGCCGACCAAGATCAAGGTCGACGGGATCAACCTCACGTACGAGGGGCTGATCCCGAAGATCCAGAAGTCGTTCCTGTCCAAGGACGTCGACGCGCTGCAGCCGCACATCCGCGCCTTCGTGGAGCGGGCGGTGACTTTCACCGTCTGCCCCGAGTGCGACGGCACCCGGCTCAGCAAGGAAGCCCGGTCGTCGAAGATCAAGGGGATCAGCATCGCCGACGCCTGCGCGATGCAGATCAGCGACCTGGCCGCGTGGATGCGAGGTCTCGCCGCACCGTCCGTGGCGCCTGTGCTGGCCGCGCTCGGAGAGACCCTCGACTCGTTCGTCGAGATCGGGCTCGGCTACCTCTCGCTCGACCGCCCCTCGGGCACGCTGTCCGGGGGAGAGGCACAGCGGACCAAGATGATCCGCCACCTCGGCTCGTCGCTCACCGACGTCACCTACGTCTTCGACGAGCCCACGATCGGCCTGCACCCCCATGACATCCAACGGATGGACGACCTGCTGCTGCAGCTGCGGGACAAGGGCAACACCGTGCTGGTCGTGGAGCACAAGCCGGAGGCGATCACGATCGCGGACCACGTCGTCGACCTCGGCCCGGGCGCCGGCACCGATGGCGGCGAGGTGGTCTTCGAGGGCACCGTCGAGGAACTGCGGGCCAGCGGAACGCTCACCGGGCGGCACCTCGGCGACCGGGCCGCTCTGAAGCCGTCGGTGCGGACGCCGTCGGGGGTGCTGCAGGTGCGCGGCGCCGACGCCCACAACCTGCAGGACGTCGACGTCGACATCCCGCTCGGCGTGCTGGTCGTGGTCACCGGGGTGGCGGGCGCGGGCAAGAGCTCACTGATCCACGGCTCGGTGTCCGGGCGGGACGGGGTGGTCTCGGTCGACCAGGTCGGGATCCGCGGCTCGCGGCGGAGCAACCCGGCGACGTACACGGGGCTGCTCGACCCGATCCGCAAGGCGTTCGCGAAGGCCAACGGCGTGAAGCCGGCGCTGTTCAGCGCCAACTCCGAGGGCGCCTGCCCCACCTGCAACGGCGCCGGCGTCATCTACACCGACCTGGCGATGATGGCCGGCGTCGCCACGATCTGCGAGGAGTGCGAGGGGAAGCGGTTCCAGGCATCGGTGCTGAAGTACCGACTCGGCGGCAAGAACACCGGCAAGGACATCAGCGAGGTGCTCGCCATGTCGGTGGCCGAGGCCGGGGAGTTCTTCGGACCGCACAATGCAGCCGCGGTGCGCACGCCGGCCGCGCACGCCGTCCTCGACCGGCTCGCCGACGTCGGGCTGGGCTACCTCATCCTCGGCCAGCCGCTCACCACGCTGTCCGGCGGCGAACGGCAGCGGCTCAAGCTGGCCACCCACCTGGGCGAGAAGGGCGGCGTCTACGTCCTCGACGAGCCGACCACCGGCCTGCACCTCGCCGACGTCGAGCAGCTGCTGGGCCTGCTCGACCGGCTCGTCGACTCCGGCAAGTCGGTCATCGTCATCGCGCACCACCAGGCGGTCATGGCGCACGCCGACTGGATCATCGACCTCGGCCCCGGCGCAGGCCACGACGGCGGCCGGATCGTCTTCGAGGGCACCCCCGCCGACCTCGTCAGCAAGAAGAAGACGCTCACCGGCCAGCACCTCGCCGCGTACGTCGGCACCTGACCCGAGGGGAACGAGGTGTCATCCGGTACGACGCACCCCGCGCCGAGCATGTCGTTGACGGGCGGCTGAAACAGGCTGGCCCGCCATCCAGGACGTCCCGACTGCCGGCTGGTGAGCTCGTCTGCGATCGCCCGGGCGTCGGGCAGGGATCGAGCCATTCTGTCGAGCTTGGTGACCACGAGGGTGTCGCGGGCCCGACATGCGGCCAGCGCTTCACGCAGACCAGGACGCTCGCGGTTGGTACCGGTCAGCCGTGGTCGACGTAGAGTCGCTCGGCCTCGACGCCCAGGCCGAGGAGGGCGTCGTGTTGGGCGGTCGGGTCTTGTTGATCGGTGGAGCATCGGGCGTACCCGAGAAGCAGCGCGCCCTATGGCGCACCTCCATGCAGAAGGGCCGCCTCGAGGCGGGATCCTCGGCTACCGGCGACGGCACACGGCCGCTGTCTCGCAACCTAAGTTGCGCCCGCAGGTTCGCCAACGTATGTTGGAGGTCGTGGAGCCGCTGATCATCGCCAGCGCCCGCAAACACGGCATCGCTGACGATGACATCCGTCATGCGTTCAACCACTCACTGCGGTACGAGGACCTCGACGACGGTCTTGTGATGATCATCGGACCCACTCGGCAAGCGCACCTGATCGAGCTCGGGTTCATCGACACAGATCATGGCCCGGCCATCGTCCACGCGATGACCGCACGACGAAAGTACTTGAGGTGATGACGATGCCCCGCAGTCTGCAGGAGATCCTCGAGCACGCCGAGGAGCTGGAGCGTCAGTTCGCTGAGCACGACCCGACCGACGTTCGCGACGCTGTACCGCTACATGCCATCCGCGACGCAGTGACAGAGCGCGCCGCGAGCGAGCGCCGCATCGCCGAAGCGGTCGCCCTCGCCCGCCGGGCCGGCGTGTCCTGGTCGGCCATCGGCGGGATGCTCGGCACTTCCGGTGAGGCAGCTCGCAAGCGCTATGGCGGGCAACCCGTCAAGACCGCCTGACAGACCCCTGCCCGACCACATGGGGATCCCTGATCGGCGCACCTACAGGATGAGGAAGCCCGGGGTCGTGCTGCGGTCTCGGTGTCCGGACGACCTGCCTGAGTGCGTGGCCGCGCTCGCCGAGGTGCATCGCCTGGACGGCTACCCGACGCGGTGGCCCGCGCAGAAGGCGGCGTGGCTGAGCCCACCGGGCCTGGGCATCCCTACTTCGAGCTGCACGGCAACGCGGTCTTGAAGTGGTACTGCGCCAAAGCCTGGATCAATGTCTACTTCTTCCGAGGCCGAGAGCTTGACGATCCGGATGGCCTGTTCGAACAGTCCGACAACGTGAAGATGCTGCCGATCAAGATCACCGAGGGGTCGAGCCTCGAACACGACGCCTTCCGTCAGCTCGTCAGGGCTGCGGCGGAGCTCGCGCGGCGTTCGTAGCGGCTGCTTCTCGAAGAGGGATCGACGACCGACACGCCAGTCACGCCCGGCTGAGTCAACGTCTCTGGTTGCGTGGGTGGTTCTTGGCGGTGCGCTCCTTCCCGTGCTTGTAGTTGCCCGTCAAGCGGGCCATCAGCTCTTGAGGGTCGCCGTCCTCCATGTCTGCCATGAACCGGTCAGCGATCGCGCCCCGGAGCGTGGTCGCACGCCGACCGTAGTGGCTGATCACCACGTCGTCGCCGACCCGCTTGTATGCGAACCCGCTGGGTCGGTTGGCCATGGACCCAGTGTGCCGCGGCATCGCTCCAGAGCACCGACCTGTGCTTGAGGTTCTGAGCAGCATTCAGCTTGCGCCGACGAGGATCGACTTGCGGCATGGTGGCGGTGCGTGGCTTGGCGGCGCGGTGTCAGGTCAGTCGACCAGGACGCCTTCGACGATGCCGAACGATTCGGTCGGTAGTCGCAGTGGCGCACCCAGTCGAGCCGAACACGGACCAGCACGATCTCCGGGTGTCATCGGACGGCCCCCCCGCACCCGACCTGGCCCGCGGGTAGTCACGCTCCCGCGCCCCGTCGCCGCCAGGCGCCAGGCGCCTCGCCGACCTGTCGCTTGAACGCCCGGTTGAAGGCCGACTCGGACTGATACCCGACCGCGTGCGCCGCCTGCGCGACGCTGGTCGAACCGCTCTGTAGGAGGCGTGCGGCGAGCTGGAGCCGCCAGTGGGCCAGGTAGGTCATCGGGGGGATGCCCACGTAGGCGGTGAACCGGTCTGCGAAGGACGAGCGAGACATCCGGACCTCGCGGGCGAGCTGCTCGAGGGTCCAGGGCTCGGCGAAGCGGCCGTGCATGAGTCGTAGCGCGGATCCGACCTCGGGGTCGCGCAGGCCCGCGACCCAGTTGCGGGTCTCGGGCGGTAGTCCCTCGATGTGGGCCCGGAGCGCCTCGACGAACATGAGCTCGGACAACTTCGCCAGCATCGCCTCCTGGCCTGCGTCCCGGGTGCTGCTCGCCCGGACCGCGGCGTCGAGCAGACCGCTCATCCACCGCCAGCTCTCGGCGGACACCGGAGCGTGCACCATGCGCGGCAGCGACTCCAGCAATGGGTTGAACGGACGCGAGTCGCAAGCGAGGAAGCCGCACACGAACCGGCACCGCTCGGCGTCGGCCGCTCGGTTCAGGTCGATGGTGAAGGGCAATGCCTGGTCCACGGGATGGTAGTAGCGGGACCAGTCCGGGTGGCCGCGCATCCCGGGGGACGAGGCCATGATGTTGGCGTCCCCCGCCGGAAAGATCACCATCTCGCCGGCGCGCATGAGTACCGGCGACTCCGGGCGGTCGACTGCCTCGGCCCAACAGCTGCCCTCGGTGACGACGTGAAACCCCAGGACGTGGTCTGCGTCCGCGCTGACCCGATCAGAGATCACGTCCGCCGCAGGGGTCTGCGTGGCGAACGGCGAGCGGGCGTCGACGTCGAAGAACACCGCCCCCGTCAGGCGCACGGCGAGCAGGACGTCGGACAGCACGTCCATGGCACACCTCCCGGACGCTCGGGCAGACGTCGTGGACGCATGGCCAAGGTCGGGCCGCCAACCGGACGGACGGACAAGACCCTCGGTCATCCGGGCGTTTCCGCCAGCGCCGCTGCTCCCTAGCGTCGAGGACACATCCTCCCACCACAGGAGGTCCCACAGAAGGAGAGCACCATGACCGATGTCGATACCGCACCGGACGCTGTCGTCGAGGAGCTGCGCGGGGTGGTCCGCGGCCCCGTGGTCGGCCGGGCCGACGCGGCCTACGACGAGGCGAGAAGGGTCTACAACGGCGCCGTGGACCGCTACCCGGCGGCCGTGGTGGGCGTCGCCGACGTCGCGGACGTGATCGCCTGCGTCGACTTCACCCGCCGGCACCAGGTCGCCCTCGCCGTGCGTGGTGGTGGGCACCACGGCGCCGGATTCGGCGTGTGGGACGACGCCGTGGTGATCGATTTCGGCGGTCTGCGCTCGACCACCGTCGACCCGGTGGCGGGCACGGTGAGGGTCGACGCGGGCTGCACCTGGGGCGACGTGGACCACGCGACCGGTGCGTTCGGGATGGCCACTCCGTCCGGGTTCGTGTCGACGACCGGAGTCGCTGGATTGACGCTCGGCGGCGGAACCGGATACCTCACGCGGCACTTCGGCCTCACGGTGGACAACCTCCTCTCCGCCGACGTGGTCCTGGCCGACGGTTCGTTCGTCACGGCGAGCGAGGCCAGCCACCCTGACCTGCTCTGGGCCCTGCGGGGTGGCGGCGGCAACTTCGGGGTCGTCACGTCGTTCACCTTCCGGTGCCACCCGGTGGGCGAGGCGGGTGAGGTCATCGGGGGGCCGGTCCTCTACGACATCGCCGACACCGAGGAGGTCTTCCGGTGGTACCGCGACCTGCTCCCCAGGCTGCCGGACGAGCTCAACGGCTGGATCGCCGTGCTGGAGGTGCCCTCCACCGCCCCGTTCCCCGAGGAGCTGTGGGGTCGCAAGGTGTGCGGGATCGTGTGGTGCTACTCGGGGTCGCACGAACGGGCCGACCAGGTGCTGGCACAGGTCCGTGAGTTCGGGTCGCCGCTGCTGACTGGCCTCGCGCCGATGCCGTTCTCCACGCTCCAGACCGCCTTCGACGGCCTGCTGCCGGCCGGCCTGCAGTGGTACTGGAAGGCCGACTTCTTCGAGGAGATCCCCGACGAGGCCGTCGCGCTGCACCGGCAGTACGGCGAGAGCATCCCGACGCCCCTGTCCACCATGCACCTCTACCCGATCAGTGGAGCCGCCGCCCGGGTCCCGGAGGAGGCGACCGCGTTCGCCTACCGGCGCGGCGGGTGGAACGGAGTGATCGCCGGGATCGACCCCGACCCGGCCAACCTCGCCGTGATCACCGACTGGGCGCGGCGGTACTGGGAGGACCTCCACCCGACCTCGGCGGGTGGTGCCTACGTGAACATGATGATGGACGAGGGTCGCGAGCGGGTCCGGGCGGCCTACCGGGGCAACTACGAGCGGCTCGTGGAGATCAAGTGTCGCTACGACCCGGACAACCTGTTCCGGATCAACCAGAACATCGCGCCGGTCTGAGGGCAGGACGAAGGGCCGAGCAGTTGGACTTGACTCCGACCGTCATCGCGGGAGCGTTGTCGACCACGATCTTCGCGATCAGCTCGCTGCCGATGCTCGTGAAGGCGGGCCGGACGACGGACCTGAGCTCCTACAGCCTGGGCAACCTAGGATTGAGCAACATCGGCAACGCGGTCCACTCGCTGTACGTGTTCAGCCTTCCGGCGGGGCCGATCTGGGTGCTGCACTCGTTCTAGGTGGTGGCGGCGTTGCTGATGTTGTTCTGGTACCTGCGCTACGAGCTGCCGGGCGTCCGCGCGGTGGTTGCACCCGATGACCTCAGCGAGCAGGTGGAGTCTGCGCCGAAGCGGCCACGCCTCAGCGAACTGCGGCGGCGGGTGGATCGCCGCGACATCGACGGCGCCGGCGCGCGCAATGAGCTCGCGGACATCGCCCGGTCCTGCGATGAAACCGTCGAGGCTCATCGTCGTGTGCCACCTCACCCTGGTCATCTCGGGACTCGTCGCGTCAGGGTGTAGCGGCTCTTCGCGGTGGAAGCTTCAGTCGTCGCGGAGCGCGTCGATCGTCTTGCTGATGCGTCGCCGGCGAGCAGCGGCTGTCTTGGCTCCCGCGATCGAGTCCACGTACTGGCGCTGCCTGCTGTAGGAGAGTCCGTCGAAGCGCCGACGCGCCGCTGGGTCGAGCGCGCTCGCCAGATCGGCCGGAACGCTCACCGTTCGCGGTTCGGTGTCGAGCTCTAGATCGACTTCCACGTCATCGCCAGCCTCGACGCCCGCTCTTGTGCGGTTCTCCGCGCTGAGCGCTGAGGGGGAGCATGAATTCGCCGTCGTAGACCGCCACGGTGCTTCGATACTGTGCCCTGAGATCGTTACGGTACGTAGACGCGCGGCTTCTTGCCCGAGTCGAGGGTGTCGATGACCTCGGCCGGTACGCGGAAGCCGGTAGCAGACTTGCCACCAAGCTCGATCCTTGCGCGAAACGTCATCCCACGATCATCCCCTGTCTGAGCAGGTCGCTGTCACTCCCCTGCGCCGATAATGGACATTATGTCAAGTCGTCGACGGTTGGTTCGTCGTCACGGTGCTCCCCTTGATGTCAGGTCCCACTAAAGTTGGCGGAATCCCACTGAGGTTGGCGGGCGTGTCGCCCGGGCTACCTGATTCCTCTCCGCTGGGATGCTCCGATGCGGGTCGGCGCTGGGCTGAGGGTCGTGCCGGGCGCGCGTCGTCTGGCTGACGATGTTGTTGCTGTCGGGTTCGTCGACGAGGACGGCATCGAGCGTCATGAGCTTCTGGAGAACTGCGCGCAGCAGGCGTTCGAGTCCGGTCCGCCGGTTCGGACGTTCCCGTCGTTCCGCGGTCAGCGCAACTGGCCGGGTTGGTGGTGGTCGGCCACGACCGGTTCGCATGTCGGCTACTGGACTTCGATGCCGACGTCGTCGCGTTCGCGGCGCAACCGTTCTGGTTGTTCGTGCAGGTCGACGGTCAACGACGCTCACACGCACCGGACTTCTTCGCCCGTCACCGTAACGGCACCGCCACGATGCTCGACTGCCGCCCGGACGAACGGATCAAGCCACGAGATGCCGCGATGTTCGATGCCACGGCACGGGTCTGCGAGGACGTCGGTTGGTCCTACCGACGCGTCGGCGCGCTACCCGAGGTCGAGGCGTTGAACTTGCGCTGGTTGGCCGGCTACCGACAGCGCCGGTTCGCGGTGAGCGCCACCGCGGCGCGGCTGCGTGCGGTGTTCGCGATCCCCCGCCCGATGATGGTCGGTGCAGCCTCGTGCGGGCCGCTGCCGACGGTCCTGCCGGTGCTGTTCCACCTGATGTGGCATCACGAGCTCCGGACGTGTGTGACCGCGGCGCGGTGTTCATCTCCGAGACCTTCCTGACCGCCTGCGCCCGGTTGGGGATCTCGCTGCAGCCCGCGCACCCGCACACCCCTACCGACAAGGGCGTGGTCGAGCGGACGTTCTCCTCGATCAACACCCTGTTCTGCCAGCACGTCGCCGGCTACACCGGCCGGGACACGACCCGGCGGGGCCGCGATGTCGCCGGGCAGGCGGTGTGGTCGCTCGCGCAGCTGCAGGACCTGTTCGATCAGTGGGTGCTAGCCGGTTGGCAGACCCGCCCGCACGACGGGCTGCGGCATCCGGAGCTGCCGCGCTCGGCGCTGTCCCCCAACGAGATGTATGCCGCGCAGATCGCCGCGGCGGGCTATCTGCCGCTGGCTCTCTCAGGCAGCGACTACCTGGAGCTGCTGCCGGTGGCCTGGCGCACGATCACCGCGGCCGGGATCCGGATCGGATCGCTGACCTATGACTGCGCCGAGCTCAACCCCTACCGTGGGCAACCCTCAGCGCATCGGGTCCGGCGCGGGAAGTGGCCGGTCCATCACGACCCCTACGACCTGGGCCAGGTCTGGGTCCGCCGCCCTGACCCCCACGGGCTGCACCCACCCGACGACGCTCACGCGCCCAGCGCGGAGGTCCACGTCCTGCGGAGCCCACGCTCGGTCAGACGACTCCTCGGCCGACACGCACCATCCGAACGCCCACAACCGCGGTTATGGATCGGAGCTGCGGTGCAGAGGGCCGCGCGACGGTCCGTGAGCGTCGCTAGGCGGAGGCTCTCAGGGGCTCGAGGGCGGCTAGGACGAGGTCGAGGCCGAAGATGAACTCCTCTGCCGGGTCGTAGCCGGCAGCGACGAGCGCCGCGGCGGACTCGTTGAGGTAGGGGAACTCGTCAGGAGGGAGCTGGGGC
>JBBRVU010000039.1:0-26587 GCA_038246575.1 Actinomycetes bacterium
CCGGAGCCGCCGTCCGCACTCGGACCGCAATCGACCACCAGCGGCCCCGGCTGCAGTCGACCACGTTTGGTAGGCCAGAGATCGCTTCAGCAGGTGTGCCCGCCTGCTGAGGCGATCACCAGGGTGCTGTACGTGGTCGAACTCGCGGGTGCGGCGGGTCGTGGTCGAACTCGCGGGTGCGGCGGCGCGCGGGGTGGGTCAGGTGGGTGGAGACGAGGGGACTTGAACCCCTAACCCCCGCCTTGCAAAGGCGGTGCTCTGCCAGTTGAGCTACGTCCCCCGGTGCGGCGGGGTTCCGGATCGAGCCGGTCCCGCCCGGGTGGTGTGACGGCGTACGCGGATGGCAACCGCCGGCCGATGGCGCCAGCCGGCGGGTCAGGGTCGGTCGGTCACCTCGGCCCAGAGGTCGGACTCGGCCTCGCGGTCGGCCTTGACCTTGCGGTAGGCCAACAGGCCCCCGGCGGCCGCCAGTGCCGCTGCCAGCAACTTCTTGGGCATCGCTGCCTCCCGGTCCGTGCAGGTGTCCTCGCCCCGAACAGGGCGACGACAGTGGGCCTAAGTGGATTTGAACCACTGACCTCTGCCTTATCAGGGCAGCGCTCTAACCAGCTGAGCTATAGGCCCGCGCGACGCGAAAGACTACCCCACCCGGGTACGGCCGCCGCACCGCGTTCCGCACTCCGGAGGGTCGGCTCAGACGTCCTCGGTGAAGGTGACGTGCAGGCCACCGACGAGGCTGGCGGCCATGTTGTAGAGGAACGCGGCGAGGGTGAACAGCGCCGTCATCAGGACGATGTTGACCCCGGCCAGCACCATCGTGATGCTCAGCACCCGGTTGAGGCCGATGTAGGCCAGGATGTCGACGCCCTGCGCGTTGTCGCTGGAGCGGGTGATGCTCTCGACGCTGCTCCCGACCGAGTCGAACACCCCCATCGTGTTCAGCACGGTCCACAGCACGAACACGGCGACCACGGCGACGATGGCCAGCGCGATCGAGAGCAGGAAGCCCAGCTTCATCACCGACCAGGGGTCGACCCGAGCGAGGACCAGCCGCGCCTTGCGTGCCTTGCTGGGCGCCGTGACAGCGGCCGTCGAGCTGCGGTTGACCGGTCGCGCTACCGGTTGCTGGACAGCGGGCATGGTCGCGGTCTGCTGGGCGACCCGCCACTGATCCGAGCCGGGAGCATTCGGGGTGCTCACTCGTCGGTCCCCAATTCCCCTGTCGGCTGCGCGGCCGCCTCGATCTCAGCCCCGTCGTCGGTTCTGTCGGCAGGCATCTCGTCCACCGACTCCTCCACGATCTCGTCCAGCTCGTCGTCGTCCACCGCGATCGCCCGCTCAGCGTTCCGAGCGATCCCCACCACGGTGTCGCCATCCCCGAGGGAGATGAATCGCACTCCCATGGTGACACGTCCGGTGGAGTTGACCTCCCCCACGGAGACCCGGGTGACACCTCCGCTGGCCTTGATCGAGAAAACCTCGTCGGTCTCGTCGACCACGAGGGCCCCCACCAGGGACCCGCGGGCCTCGGAGAACTTCATCGCCTGGGTGCCGTAGCCGCCCCTGCCCTGCAGGCGGTAATCGCCCACATCGCTGCGCTTGGCGAAGCCGCCGTCGGTCACCGTGAACACCGAGCCGCCCGGCCGCGCGACCTCCATGGCCAGCAGCTCGTCGGCACCCTTGAAGCGCATCCCGGTGACGCCGGAGGTGGCTCGGCCCATCGGCCGCATCGCCTCGTCGGTCGCCGTGAAGCGCACCGACATGCCCTTGCGGCTCACGAGCAGCAGGTCGTCCTCGGCGGAGATCAGCCGCGCGGCGATCAGCTCGTCGCCGACACCCTCGTCGTCCTCGCGAAGGTTGATCGCAATGAGGCCGCCGGTGCGGTTCGAGTCGTACTCGGTGAGCCGGGTCTTCTTCACCAGACCGCGCCGGGTCGCCAGCACCAGGTACGGCGCGACCTCGTAGTCGCGCAGGTCGATGACCTCGGCGATCTCCTCGTCGGGCTGGAACGCGAGCAGGTTCGCCACGTGCTGCCCGCGCGCATCCCGGCCGCCCTCGGGCAGCTGGTAGGCCTTGGCCCGGTAGACCCGGCCCTTGTTGGTGAAGAACAGGAGCCAGTGGTGGGTCGTCGTGACGAAGAAGTGCTCGACGATGTCGTCCTGGCGCAGGGCCGCGCCACGGACCCCCTTGCCGCCGCGTCGCTGCGCCCGGTAGAGATCGCTCCGGGTCCGCTTCGCGTAGCCGCCACGGGTGATCGTGAGGACCACGTCCTCCTCGGGGATGAAGGCCTCGGCCGACAGGTCGCCCTCGAACGGGATGATCTGAGTACGTCGCTCGTCGCCGTATCGCTCGACGATCTCGGCGAGCTCCTCGCTGACGATCTGGCGCTGGCGGACCGGTGAGGCGAGGATCGCGGTGTACTCCTCGATCGCGCGCATCAGCTCCTCGTAGCGGTCGAGGATCTCCTGCCGCTCGAGGGCCGCGAGCCGGCGCAGCTGCATGTTGAGGATCTCGACGGCCTGGATCTCGTCGATCTCCAGCAGCGAGATGAGTCCGTCCCGAGCGTCCTCCGCCGACGCGCTGGCCCGGATCAGGGCGATGACCTCGTCGATGCGGTCGAGCGCCTTGAGCAGCCCCCGCAGGATGTGCGCGCGCTCCTCGGCCTTGCGCAGGCGGTAGGCCGTGCGCCGGACGATCACCTCGACCTGATGGGTGACCCAGTGCCGGACGAACGCGTCGATGGACAGCGTCCGCGGCACGCCGTCGACCAGGGCGAGCATGTTGCAGCCGAAGTTGTCCTGCAGCTGGGTGTGCTTGTAGAGGTTGTTGCGGACGACGCTTGCCACCGCGTCGCGCTTGAGCACCACGACGAGTCGCATGCCGGTCCGAGCCGACGAGTCGTCCCGCAGGTCGGCGATGCCCTGGACCTTGCCGGAGTCGGCGAGCTCAGCGATCTTGCGGGCGAGCGAGTCGGGGTTCACCTGGTAGGGGAGCTCGGAGATGACGAGGATGGTGCGCCCTCGGGAGTCCTCCTCGACCTCGACGACTGCGCGCATCGTCACCGAGCCACGGCCGGTGCGGTAGGCCTCCTCGATCCCCTGCGTCCCCACGATCAGGCCGCGGGTCGGGAAGTCCGGCCCCTTGACCCGCTCGAGCAACGCCTCGAGCAGCTCCTCGTTGGTGGAGTCGGGGTGGTCGAGCTGCCACTGGACGCCGGCCGCCACCTCCCGCAGGTTGTGCGGCGGGATGTTGGTCGCCATGCCGACGGCGATGCCGCCGGATCCGTTGACCAGCAGGTTGGGGAAGCGGGCGGGCAGGACCTGCGGCTCGAGCTGCTTGCCGTCGTAGTTGGGCCCGAAGTCGACCGTGTCCTGGTCGATGTCGCGCACCATCTCCATCGCCAACGGCGCAAGACGGCATTCCGTGTACCTCATGGCGGCCTGTTTGTCGTCGCCCGGCGAGCCGAAGTTGCCCTGGCTCTGCACCAGCGGATAGCGCAGTGACCACGGCTGTCCGAGGCGCACCAACGTGTCGTAGATCGCGGTGTCGCCGTGCGGGTGGTACTGACCCATCACGTCGCCGACCACGCGCGAACACTTGGAGAAGCTGCGGTCCGGGCGGTAGCCCCCGTCGTACATCGCGTAGAGAACGCGGCGGTGCACCGGCTTGAGGCCGTCGCGGACGTCGGGCAGCGCGCGCTGCACGATGACGCTCATCGCGTAGTCGAGGTAGGACCGCTGCATCTCGACCTGCAGGTCGACCGGCTCGATGCGGCCGCCGGGCGGGACGGGGGGACCGGGCGGAAGGTTGGTCTCGGTCACGGTCGCGTTCTCCTCGCGGGCAGTACGTCGTCGGCTGGCGTCGTGGGTGTGGTGGCCGTCCTGGGTGTCGCAGGCATCAGATGTCGAGGAACCGGACGTCCTTGGCGTTGCGCTGGATGAACCGGCGTCGGGACTCGACGTCCTCGCCCATCAGGATGGTGAACATCTCGTCGGCGCGAGCAGCGTCCTCGAGCGTCACCTGCAGCAGCACGCGGCGCTCGGGATCCATCGTCGTGTCCCAGAGCTCGTCGTTGTTCATCTCGCCGAGGCCCTTGTAGCGCTGGACGCCGTCGTCCTTGGCCATCTTCTTGCCCGCCTCGACCCCGGCCGCGGTCAGCGCATCACGTTCGCGGTCGGAGTAGGCGTACTGGGGCTGGGAGGGCCGCGTCCACTTGAGCTTGTAGAGCGGAGGCTGCGCGAGGAAGACGTAACCCTGCTCGACCACCGGGCGCATGTACCGGAAGAGCAACGTGAGCAGCAGAGTTCGGATGTGCTGGCCGTCGACGTCGGCGTCGGCCATCAGCACGACCTTGTGGTAGCGCAGCCGGTTGAGGTCGAAGTCGTCGTGGATGCCGGTGCCGAGCGCCGAGATGATGGCCTGCACCTCGGTGTTCTGCAGCACCCGGTCGATGCGCGCGCGCTCGACGTTGAGGATCTTGCCGCGGATCGGCAGGATCGCCTGCACCCGCTGGTCGCGACCCTGCTTGGCCGGGCCACCCGCCGAGTCGCCCTCGACGATGAAGAGCTCGCACTCCTCGGGATTCGTCGACTGGCAGTCCGAGAGCTTGCCCGGCAGCGAACCGCCGCCGAGCAGACCCTTGCGGCTGCGCGCGGCGTCGCGGGCCTTGCGGGCCGCCAGCCGCGCGACAGCGGCACTCATCGCCTTGCGCGCGATGTCCTTGCCCTCGCCAGGATTCTTCTCGAACCACTCGCCGAGGCGGTCGTTGAGCAAGCGCTGGGTGAACGACTTGGCACCGGTGTTGCCGAGCTTGGTCTTGGTCTGTCCCTCGAACTGCGGCTCGGCCAGCTTCACGCTGACGATCGCGGTCAGACCCTCGCGGACGTCGTCGCCGGTGAGGTTGGGGTCCTTCTCCCTGAGGATGCCCCACTCGCGGGCGAAGCGGTTGACCAGCCCGGTCAGCGCGGCCCGGAAGCCCTCCTCGTGGGTGCCACCCTCGTGAGTGTTGATGGTGTTCGCGAAGGTGTGGACCGACTCGGTGAAGCCGGTGTTCCACTGCATCGCGATGTCCAGCGACATCCCGGCGACACCGGACTCGGTGTCGTCGGCGTAGGCCTCGAACGCGATGACCGTGCGGTGCACGGCGTCCTTGCGCGCGTTGAGGTGGTTCACGTAGTCGACCAGGCCACCGTCGTACCTGTAGACGACCTCGCTGGGGGCGACGTCGTCGACAGCAGCGATCTCGTCGTGGGCGTCGTCGGTGCGCGCCGGCCGCTCGTCGCGCAGGACGATCGTCAGCCCCTTGTTGAGGAAGGCCATCTCACGGAAGCGGTTGGACAGCGTCTCGAAGTTGTAGTTGGTCGTCTCGAAGATGTCCTCGGACGCCCAGAAGGTGATGGTGGTGCCGCTGTCGTCGACGGACCCCGTCCGCGCCAACGGAGCCTGCGGCACACCGACCGCGTACGACTGGGTCCAGAGGTCACCGCCGCGGCGAACCTCGATGTCCAAGGTCGAGGACAGGGCATTGACCACCGACACCCCGACGCCGTGCAGGCCGCCGGACACCTTGTAGCCCCCGCCCCCGAACTTGCCGCCGGCGTGCAGGACGGTGAGCACGACCTCGACGGCTGAGCGACCCTCGCTGGCCACGTCGTCGACGGGGATGCCGCGGCCGTTGTCGATGACCCGGACCCCGCCGCCCTCGAGGAGGGTGACCACGATCCGGTCGCAGTGCCCGGCCAGGGCCTCGTCGACGGAGTTGTCCACCACCTCGTAGACCAGGTGGTGCAGGCCCCGCTCACCCGTGGACCCGATGTACATGCCGGGACGCTTGCGGACGGCCTCGAGGCCCTCGAGGACCTGGATGTTGCTGGCGTCGTAGGACTGCTCGAGCTGCTCGGCAGGCTCGGTCACGGGGCACCTTTCGTCACGCGCGCAGCCGTCGACGACCGGGGGAGGATGGGCCTATCGGCGCCGACGGCGTTGGGATGCACCCAGGGGTGCAGATCGCCTCCCATCCTAGCGGTCGGAGCCGGCAAAACCCGCCATCAGGGGGCCCTGGGGACGACGGAGCCGAACGAATCCGGGTAGGGGTGGAGTCCCCCACGCGGACGGGGGTTCACCGGCCCTCTGACGCCGCCTCCGGTTGCGATCCTCAGCCGTAGGTGTCTCGCGGCCCGCGGCCCCGCACCGAGAGGCGGCCCCGCTTCCAGGACGGGGCCGACGGACCCTGGACCCGGACCGAGGTGACCGTGCCCGCGCCGAGCTCGCCGGCCAGCCGGGAGAGCAGGGTGGGAGCGAGCAGGCGCATCTGGGTCGCCCAGGCCGTGGAGTCCGCGGCGACCACCAGCTCGCCCTCGTCGTAGGACACCGGCATCACGTGCGCGGCGACCTCGGCGCCGACGATCGAGGACCAGCGCCCCATCACGCCGCCGACCGCGGCGTCGGTCTGCCAGCCACGCTCGGCCACCAGCCGGTCCAGGGCCGCCCCCAGCAGGGCCGGGTCGCGCTCGTCCGGATGTGCGCCGCTGCGCTCCTCGGAGGCGATCCGCTGCCACCGGCGACGGCCGGTGCTCATGCCCGGATCGCCACGGCCTTCCCTGTCCGGCCGCTGGACCGGCTGGCCCGGGCGCAGCCCCCGGCGGCGGGCCTCGGCCCGGGCCGCAGCCAGCGCCTGGCGGGCCACGTCCAGGCCGGTGCGGAGCAGTCCCTCCTCGTCCGGCCGCGCGCCGCCGGGTGGGGCGCTGTCGGGCCGGGGCTCATCGGACACGGCGGACCTCCGAGCCGAGCACGTCGACGCGCGCACCGGTCAGGGCCGCCGGGACGTCCGCCTCCACGGCGGCGGTGACCAGCACCTGGTCGGCGCCGGCGACGAGCAGGGCCAACCGGTCGCGGCGCTGCTCGTCCAGCTCGGCGAACACGTCGTCGAGGATCAGGATCGGCTCTCCACCCTCCTCGTTCTCGGCCCGCAGCAGGTCGTACGCCGCCAGCCGCAGGGCCAGCGCGTACGACCAGGACTCACCGTGGCTGGCATAGCCCTTCGCCGGCAACGGGCCGAGGGTCAGCACCAGGTCGTCCCGGTGCGGACCGACCAGGCAGACGCCGCGCTCGAGCTCAGCCGGTCGACGCTCGACCATCCGGGCGAGCAGGGCGGCCTCCAGCTGCGTGCGGTCCGCCACCAGCTCGGCCGCGTCCCCCAGCGAGCTGCGGTAGGACAGCGCGGCCGGACCGGCCGAGGTGTGACCGCCGGACCCGGTCGAGGCCACGGCGGCGTAGGCCTTGTCCACCAGCGGTGCCAGCGCCTCGACGAGGTCGAGCCGGCCCGCGAGCAGCTCGGCCCCGGCGGTGGCCAGGTGGGCGTCCCACACATCCAGCGTGCTCAGGTCGCGGCTGCCGTCGGGCCGCCGCGGGTGCCGGCCGCTCGCCGACTTCAGCAGTGCACTGCGTTGCTTGACGACCCTGTCGTAGTCGGCCCGGATGCCGGCGAAGCGTGGCGACCGCGCGACCAGCAGGTCGTCGAGGTAGCGGCGGCGCTCGGCCGGGTCACCCTTGACCAGGGCGAGGTCCTCCGGCGCGAACAGGACGCTGGACACGATCCCGAGCACGTCGCGCGGGCGCGGCACCGGCGACCGGTTGATGCGTGCCCGGTTCGCCCGCCCGGGGGTCACCTCGAGCTCGACCAGCAGCGACCGGTCGCGGCGAACGGCCTGGCCACGGACGACGGCACGCTCCGCGCCGAGGCGCACCAGAGGCGCGTCCTGAGCGACCCGGTGCGAGGCCAGGGTCGCGAGGAAGCCGACCGCCTCGACGAGGTTCGTCTTGCCCTGCCCGTTGGGCCCGAGGAAGGCCGTCGCCCCAGGCTCCAGCGCCAGCTCGACCTCGGGGTAGGACCGGAAGTCGCGCAGCGAGAGGTGGCTCAGGTGCATGGCAGCGGCCCGGAGCGCACGCCTAGGCCGGCGACTCGGCGGCCTTGGTCACCGCGTGGCCACCGAACTGGTTGCGCAGCGCGGCAACGGCCTTCATGGCCGGTGAGTCGTCCTGGCGGGAGGCGAACCGGGCATACAGCGCGGCGGTCATGACCGGCGCGGGCACCGCGTGGTTGATGGCCTCCTCGATGGTCCACCGGCCCTCGCCGGAGTCGTCGACATAGCCGCGGATGTCGGCGAGCTCGGGGTCGGCGTTCAGCGCCAGCACGAGCAGGTCCAGCAGCCAGGACCGGATCACGGTGCCCTGCGTCCAGGACGTGATGACACCCGGCACGTCCTCGACGATGTCGGCGGCCGTGAGCAGCTCGTAGCCCTCGGCGTAGGCCTGCATCAGGCCGTACTCGATGCCGTTGTGCACCATCTTCGCGAAGTGGCCGGCCCCGACCGGACCGGCGTGCACGAACCCGGCGTCGCCCTCGGGCTTGAGCGCGTCGAACACCGGCTGGACGACAGCGACCGTCTCCACGTCGCCGCCGACCATCAGGGCATAGCCGTTGTCCAGGCCCCACACTCCGCCGGACACCCCGGCATCGACGAACCCGATGCCGCGCTCACCGAGCATCGCGGCGTGCTCCTTGTCGTCGGTCCAGCGGCTGTTGCCACCGTCGATGACGACGTCGCCGTCGCCGAGCAGCGCCCCCAGCTCCTCGACGGTCGCGCGGGTGATCTCACCCGCGGGCACCATCACCCACACCACCTTCGGCGAGGGCAGCCGGTCGACCATGGCCGACAGCGAGTCGACGTCACTGACCTCCGGGTTGCGGTCGTAGCCGACGACGGTGTGGCCCTCGCGGCTCAGCCGCGTACGCATGTTGCCGCCCATCTTGCCCAGCCCGACGAGTCCGATCTCCATGTCGCTCCTGCCTTCTGCTCGAGGTCAGCCGGACAGCCGTACCGGCATGAGCAGGTAGCGGTAGTCGTCGCCGGCGGTGGCGTCGGCGGCGTCCTTGCCCGCCAGCACCGCCGGTCTGGTCGAAGCCGTGAACCGCAGCTCCGCGTGCGAGGAGTCGACGGCGGTCAACCCGTCGAGAAGGTACGTGGGGTTGAACGCGATCGAGATGTCTTCGCCGTCGAGGGACGCGTCCAGGGACTCCGACGCCTGCGCCTCGTCACCGGTCCCCGCCTCGAGGGTGACCTCGCCGCCGGAGAAGCTGAGCCGGATCGGGGTGTTGCGCTCCGCGACCAGTGCGACCCGCCGGACCGACTCGACCAGACCGGCCGTCTCGACTGTCGCGACCGATGAGGACTCCGAGGGCAGCAGCGACTTGTACTTCGGGAACTCACCGTCGAGCAGCCTCGAGGTGGTGCGGCGTCCCGCGCCCTCGAACCCGACGAGGCCGTCGCCGGTGGTGCCGCCGGCGAGCGCGACCGTGACCTTGTCGGCGCTGGCCAACGCCTTGGCGGTGTCGGAGAGCGTGCGGGCCGGGACCAGCGCGATGGCCGAGAGCCCGGCCTGCTCCGGAGCCCACGCCAGGTCGCGGACCGCGAGCCGATAGCGGTCGGTGGCGGCCATCGTGATCTTGCCGCCCTCGATCTCCAGCCGTACGCCGGTGAGGACGGGCAGGGTGTCGTCGCGGCCCGCGGCGATCGACACCTGGGCGACGGCTGCGGCGAAGGCGTCGCCCCGCAGGGACCCCGAGGCGCCGGGCATCTCGGGCAGCGCCGGGTAGTCCTCCACCGGCAGCGTCAGCAGGGTGAAGCGCGAGGCGCCGCAGGTCAGGACCACCTTGGCAGCGTCGGTGCTGATCTCGACCGGCTGCGGTGGGAGGCTGCGGGTGATGTCGGCGAGCAGCCGGCCGCTGACCAGCGCGACCCCCGGGTCGGTGACGTCGGCGCCGACCTCGACCCGCGCCGAGACCTCGTAGTCGAAGCTGGACAGGACCAGGCGGCCGCCCTCCCCGACACCGGCGTCGAGCATGAGCCCGGCCAGGACCGGAACCGGCGGGCGGGCCGGCAGGCTGCGAGCCGCCCAGGCCACGGCCTCCGCGAGGACATCACGCTCCACCCGGAACTTCATCGGTCGCCACCTTCCTGTCCCTGCCCGTGTCGTCTGTGCCGTGCTTGTCGCCCGGATGTGTGCTGCTGGTGGGCAGCTCGCACCGGGCAGACGCTCCGTCCCCAGAGCGGGCCACCGCTCGGGTGATGTGCTGATCCAACTCCATCTCTCTGTGTCGTTGTCGCATCAGGGTCGGTGGATCCTGGGGACGACGGACATCCGTGCTGGTCAGAGGCTAGGCGAGCCTGGGGACAATCCCCGGCACGGCCTGCGGACGACGACGGGGGGGCTGTGGACGGGGCCGGTTGTCCACCGGCGTCCACATCGCGTCCCCGGCCGGATCCACGGTCGTCCACAGGGTTGTCCCCATGGTGTGAACGCGGAATGTCGGCGGCGACGAGGTGCTGGTGGGCAGGGTCGGCGCGCGTCATCCCGCCCGCGCCTGGGACTTGATCCGGTTGGTCAGCTCGGTGACCTGGTTGTAGACGCTGCGCCGCTCGGCCATCAGCTGGCGGATCTTCTTGTCCGCGTGCATGACCGTGGTGTGGTCGCGGCCACCGAACTGTTGGCCGATCTTGGGCAGGGACAGGTCGGTGAGCTCCCGGCACAGGTACATCGCGATCTGCCGGGCGTTGACGAGCACCCGTGACCGGGACGAGCCGCAGAGATCCTCCATGGACTGGCCGAAGTACGCGGAGGTCTGGGCCATGATCGTCGCCGAGGTGATCTCGGGCTGGCTGTTGTCGGGGATCAGGTCCTTGAGCACGATCTCGGCCAGCGCCAGGTCCACGCCCTGCCGGTTGAGGCTGGCGAACGCCGTCACCCGGATCAGGGCACCCTCGAGCTCGCGGATGTTGGTCGAGATCTTGCTGGCGATGAACTCCAGCACCTCGGGCGGAGCATCGAGGCGGTCCTGGGCCGCCTTCTTGCGCAGGATCGCGATGCGCGTCTCCAGCTCGGGCGGCTGGACATCGGTGATCAGGCCCCAGTGGAACCGGTTGCGCAACCGGTCCTCCAGGGTCACCAGCTGCTGCGGCGGCCGGTCGCTGGAGATCACGATCTGCTTGTTCGCGTTGTGCAGGGTGTTGAAGGTGTGGAAGAACTCCTCCTGCGTCTGCTCCTTGTTCTCCAGGAACTGGATGTCGTCCACGAGCAGGATGTCGACGTCCCGGTAGCGGCGGCGGAATCCCTCGGCGCGGCCGTCGCGGATGGAGTTGATGAAGTCGTTGGTGAACTCCTCCGAGCTCACGTAGCGCACCCGGACCCCCGCGTACAGGTTCATGCCGTAGTGGCCGATTGCATGCAGCAGGTGGGTCTTGCCCAGTCCGGAGTCCCCGTAGATGAACAGCGGGTTGTACGCCTTGGCCGGCGCTTCAGCCACTGCCACCGCGGCGGCGTGGGCGAACCGGTTGCTCGATCCGATGACGAACGTCTCGAAGACGTAGCGCGGGTTGAGCCGCGTGGGCTCGCTCTCCCGGCGGCCCTGTCCGGGCTCCCGGCCGGTGCCCGGGGCGTCGGGCTGGGTGGTGGTCTGCCGGGACTGCTGCGCATGGCTGGGATGGTCGGCCTGCTCGTTGTCGCCCGGCCGGTCGGCCGCGATGCCGTGATCGTGGTGCGCGGGGCCGGTCGGACCGGGGTCAGCAGCCTCGAGCTCGTCGGCAGCCGGCCCGTCCAGGCTGGGATCGACCACGACCGCCACCCGCACCTCGCGACCGATCTGATCGGTCAACGCCGAGGTGATCACATCGCGCAGTCGCTGTTCGATCACGTCCTTGGCGAAGGGGTGCGGCACGGACAGCAGTGCGGTGTCCCCCACCACCCCGTCGAGCCGGCTGAGGTTGATGAACGCGCGCTGCTGGGGGGTGAGCGAGTCGTTGAGCAGGGCCAGCGCGCCGTCCCAGACCTCGATCCAGGCGTCGCTGGGCTCGATCGCTGCCGCGAGATCGCTCGCCAGGTCGAGCCGGCTCGCGCCTGCGCCGTCAAGGGAGTCGAAGGCACCCTCGCCGGGGCGGTCGTGAATCGGTCCGCTGGTCGCCTCGTCGGTCACTCGGGAATCCCTTCCGGTGGCCGTCCACATCGTCGTCCACAGCCTGTGTACATAGGTTGTCCCGCTATGCCCCATTTTGGTGAGCACCGTCTGCCACGGTCCCGCCCCCAACATGCACGGACGGTCACGACGCCGCACCCGGCAGTTGAGACAATGAACCAGGGGCGACGCGCTGTGCTGGGACGAACCGATCACGATTCCGGGGAAGGCCTAGCGACCGGCCGCGACGCTATCGATCCTGACGGGCGCACAGCAAGTGGTTGTCCACAACCCGGGTGAAGTTTTTTGGGCCCGATCCGGACTCTTCCCGACGCGACGTCGGCGTGTCGCGCCTCAGTTCGGGCGACCGCGCGAGACGATAGAAGATTCTTTCCTCACGCCACACGACGCGCGCACCCGCGGCCGCGGGTTTGACCCTGGACGGCCAGCGAACGTACCGTGTGAGGTCGACTTCGTACCACGTTCGACCCATGCGACCCTGCACTACCACGCCGTCAGGCCGGGAGCCCACGAGTGAGCAAGCGCACGTTCCAGCCCAACAACCGCCGCCGGGCCAAGACCCACGGCTTCCGCCTGCGCATGCGCACCAGGGCCGGCCGCGCCATCCTCGGCGCCCGCCGCGCCAAGGGGCGCTCCAAGCTGTCGGCCTGAGCGAGGTGCTGCCGGTCCAGTCCCGGCTGCGTCACCGGGCCGAGTTCGCCAGCACTCTGCGCGGATCGCGCGGCGTCCGCGGCAACGGGCTGCTCGTCGCCCACGCCCTGATCCCGTCCGACTCGAGCGCCGCCCCTGTGCAGGCAGCCCGGGCAGGGCTGGTGGTCTCCCGCGCGATCGGCTCCGCCGTGACCCGGAACGGGGTGAAGCGGCGGCTGCGGCATCTGCTCGCCTCCCGGCTGGCCGCCCTCCCCGTGGGCACGCAGCTGGTGGTTCGCGCGTTGCCGGGCAGCGGGGCCGCGTCCTCGGCCGCGCTCGCGGCCGCACTGGACGCCGCCCTCGCCCGGGCTGCACGCAGCGGGCAGACAACGACAGGAGCACAGGCATGAGCGGCCAGACGGTGCGGCGTTCCGGCCACACCGGGCGCTGGCCCCGAGTGGTGCTGCTGGTCGGTCACGGGACGAGCCGTGGCCTGGTGCTCCTGCTCACCGCGCCGATCCGGGCGTACCAACTGCTGATCTCGCCGTTGCTCGGTCCCTGTTGTCGGTTCTACCCGTCCTGCTCGAGCTATGCGGTGCAGGCGCTGCGAGCGCACGGCCCGGTACGTGGCGGCGGCCTGGCCGTCTGGCGTGTGCTGCGCTGCCACCCGTGGAACCTGGGCGGGGTAGATCCCGTGCCGGCCCGCCGTCCATCGATGATGTCGACCCGAGGTGCGGCTCGTCGCGCTTCCCAGGGAGCAGGACTGTGACCACCGCCCTCAGCACGCTGTCCGTTCAGCTGCTCGGACCGCTGTACGACGTCGTCACCGCCATCATGGTGGCGTTTCATACCTTGCTCAAGACCATCGGACTGCCGGCCGCCGGGGGTCTGACCTGGGGACTGTCCATCGTCGGTCTCGTGGTCGTGATCCGCATCGTGCTGATCCCGCTGTTCGTCAAGCAGATCAAGGCCCAGCGGGGACTGCAGGTCCTCCAGCCGGAGATCAAGAAGCTGCAGGCCAAGTACAAGGGCCGCACCGATCCGGAGAGTCGGCAGAAGCAGCAGCAGGAAATGATGAAGCTCTACAAGGACAACGGCACCAACCCGTTGGCGAGCTGCCTACCGATCGTGCTCCAGGCCCCGATCTTCTTCGCGCTCTTCCACGTCCTCAACGGGTTGCCGAAGCCCAAGGGGTTCCTCGACGGGCCGCTGCCGCAACAGGCGGCGGACGCGCAGCTGTTCGGCGTTCACATCTCCGACCAGTTCCTGGGTGCAGACAACCTCCGGGTACAGATCTTCACCGCAGTGCTCATCCTGCTGATGTCGGCGACGACGTTCCTGACCCAGAAGCAGCTGATGAGCAAGAACATGCCGGCTGACGCGATGAACAACCCGTTCGCCCAGCAGCAGAAGATCTTGCTGTACGTGTTCCCGCTGGTGTTCATGGTCAGCGGCGTGAACTTCCCGGTCGGAGTCCTGCTCTACTGGCTGACGACGAACCTCTGGTCGATGGGCCAGCAGTTCTACGTCATCCGCCGCAACCCCTCGCCCGGGTCACCCGCCTACTTCGCCCTCGAGGAGCGCAAGGCGGCCAAGGCGCGCAGGCACCACGAGACCGGCCCCGCCGTCGCGAGCGGCGGCGACTCGACTGCGACCGCCGTGCTCGATGACCCCGCCCCCGGCGGTGCCGACGGCACGACCGGTTCCAACGGCACGACCGGTTCCAACGGCACGACCGGTTCCAACGGCACGACCGGCGCCAACGGGACCGCCCCCGGGAACGGCGTCGCCGGCAACGGCCAGAACCCGAGTTCCCGTCAGCGCCAGCAGCCCAAGCGGAAACGCAAGCGCTGACCCGCTCGGTCGTCACGCCCCACATCTGTCGTACCTACCGCCGCACCAGAAGGACTGACATGACCCCGTCATCGCAGGACGAGCTCACCGACGCCACCGACGCCACCGAGGACCGTGGCGACGACGTCACATCGACGGGGTCCCCCGAGCCCGCGGCCGACGATGCCGACGATGCCGACGATGCCGCGGATGCCGCGGATGCCGCGGATGCCGCGGATGCCGCGGATGCCGCGGATGCCGCGGATGCCGCGGATGCAACGGGCGCGGCCGACGAGGCTGACTCCGTCGCCGGGGACCGGGCCGTCGGCTCGACGACCGATGGACCCCGCGCACGGTCCGTCCTTCCGGCTGATCTCGAGCAGGACGGCGAGGTGGCCGCCGACTACATCGAGGGCCTGCTCGACATCGCGGATCTCGACGGTGACATCGACATGGACGTCGAGGCGGACCGAGCATTGGTCTCGGTCGTGGGTGGGGATCTGGACGACCTCGTCGGTCGCAACGGCGAGGTGCTCGAGGCGCTGCAGGAGCTGACCCGGCTGGCGGTTCTGACCGAGACCGGCCGGCGTAGCCGGCTGATGCTGGACGTCGCGGGTTACCGGGCCGGTCGCCGCGCCGTGCTGACGGACCTGGGCACCAGCACCGCAGAGCAGGTCCGCGAGACCAACGAGAAGGTCCGCCTCGAGCCGATGTCGCCGTTCGAGCGCAAGGTGGTGCACGACGCCGTGGCCGCCGCTGGCCTCGTCAGCGAGTCCGAGGGCGAAGAGCCGCGCCGCTGCGTGGTCGTCCTTCCCGCCTGACACCACGCCAAGTTCCCCACCTCCTCCATCGGCGCCAGGCCCGGCGCCCGCCACGAGGACGACCTTGTACCGACCGTCGGAGGCCTGGTGGACACCGGCGAGGTTTCACGTGAAACGGCGGGTGCCGAGCTGTTTGGCAACCGGCTGCCTCTCGCGCTGGCTTTCGAGGCCCTGCTCCGCAGCGAGGGCATCCGCCGTGGCCTGATCGGTCCGCGAGAGGCGGACCGGCTCTGGACCCGACACATCCTCAACTGCGCCGTCATCGCACCGGCCATCCCGTCGGACGCGCAGGTCGTGGACGTGGGCAGCGGTGCCGGTCTGCCGGGGGTGGTGCTCGCCATCGCGCGCCCGGACCTCAGCGTCCGGCTGGTGGAGCCGCTGCTACGCCGCGCCACGTTCCTTGCAGAGGTGGTGTCGCAGCTCGAGCTGGGCGAGGTGCAGGTGGTCCGGGAACGCGCCGAGAACCTGCACGGCACCTGGGTGGCCGACGTGGTGACCGCCCGGGCGGTGGCACCGTTGGACCGGTTGGCGCGGTGGTGCCTGCCGCTGGTGCGGACCGGGGGTCTGCTGCTCGCCCTCAAGGGGGACCGTGCCGAGGCGGAGCTGGCGGCTGCGGAGCCCGTGCTGCGTCACCTCGGCGCGGTGGACTGGCGAGTGTCGGAGTTCGGGACAGGCGTCGTCGACCCGGTGGCCCGGGTGGTGCGGGTGGAGGCCGGCGGGCGGTTGGGCGGACGTCGAGCCGGCAGGTGAGACGGCGCACCGCTGGCGCGTCGACACCGGCAGCGCCTAGGGTTTCGCCCGTGGGGTCGCCACGCGCGCCCGCACCCATCGGCACCGCCTGGACGTCGCAGCTTGCGCGCCGACCCGCCCGAGTGACCACAGCCAGGAGGAGCACGTGACGAGCGCGTTGACCGGCCGCACCTCGAGCCTGGGATGGCCGGATGGGAATGATCGCGCCAGGAACCCCGGCGGCACCGGGCTGGGTTGGCCCACGCCTGGGGCACGCGACGACCCGGCTGCGGCCGAGTCGGAGGATCGCCTGGAGGCTGGCCGAGCAGCGCCGTCGACCGGGAAGCCGGCCGGAAGGGAACTGCCGGGACGCGAACCGTCGGGAGGCGAACTGCCGCGACGCGAACTGTCGGGAGGCGAACCGTCGACCGGGGTGCCGCACCGCCGATCGCCTGAGGCTGAGCCGCACACGGAGATTTCAGCCCGTACGGACGCCGGGGCCACCCCCCGCGCCGGGCTCTCCGATGTCTCTGCCGGCACCCTGTTGGTGGCACCGATCCATTCGGTGTCGATGCGTGTTTCACGTGAAACCGAGCCTCTCCCGGGGCCGGAGAGCCAGCAACCCCCAGCCGAGGAGCCGCGTGCCGTTTCACGTGAAACAACCACCCCAGTCGCCCCCGAATCCGTGGCCGACCGGGTCCGAGCTCGGCCGTCCAGGTCGGCTGGACCAGCCAGCCTTGCGGGGCTGGCGACGGCCGGGTCCGGAGTGACGACAGCGGAGGAGATGGCCGTCGCCGACACAGATCGCCCGGCCGCCCCGGGTGCACCGGACTCACCAACCGCAACGTCAACAACGTCAGCAACGTCAGGAGTGTCGGGAGCGTCAGTAGCGTCGGGCGCGCCGCCTCCGTCGGGTCCGATGTCGATGGGCTCGCTGGAGGCCGACGACACACCGATCGCTCGCGCGGCCGAGACGGCCGTGCGGGTCCTCGCGGGGCGGGTGGGAAGTCCGCTCCCGGCACCGGCGCACACCAGGGTCCTGACGGTGGCCAACCAGAAGGGCGGGGTCGGCAAGACCACCACGGCGGTGAACCTGGCCGCGGCGCTGGCCCTGCAGGGCGCCCAGGTGCTCGTGGTCGACCTCGATCCTCAGGGGAACGCCTCCACCGCCCTCGGTGTGGATCACCACTCGGATGTGCCATCGGTCTACGACGTCCTCGTCGAAGGCCGGCCGATGAACGAGGTGGTGGCACCGGTCGAGGGGATCGCCGGCCTGTGGTGTGCGCCGGCCACGATCGACCTCGCCGGCGCCGAGATCGAGCTGGTCAGCATGGTGGCTCGCGAGACCCGGCTGCAGCGCGCCATCGATGCGTACCTCGCCTGGTGCGCGGACCATCGCCCCGTGCGACTGGACTGGATCCTGATCGACTGCCCGCCCAGTCTCGGGCTGCTGACCGTCAACGCCCTGGTCGCCGCACCCGAGGTGCTGATCCCGATCCAGTGCGAGTACTACGCCCTCGAAGGCGTCGGGCAGTTGTTGCGTAACGTCGACCTGGTCAAGGCACACCTCAACCCGGGGCTGCACGTGTCCACGGTGGTCCTCACGATGTACGACGCGCGGACCCGGCTCGCCGCGCAGGTGGCCGAGGAGGTCCGGACCCACTTCTCCGAGACCGTCCTGCGCACCACGATCCCGCGCTCGGTGCGGATCTCGGAGGCGCCCAGCTACGGTCAGACCGTGATGACGTACGACCCCGGTTCGACCGGCGCGCTGTCCTATCTGGAAGCCGCCCGGGAGATGGCATTGAAGCAGTCGAGCTCCGGCTCGGCCTCGGCCGCACCCACCGCACCGACCGCACCGGCAGGGGACATCCATGAGTGACCGTCGTCGTGGCCTGGGCCGAGGCCTGGGTGCCCTGATTCCCACGGCACCCGGGAAGGCCGACGAGACCCCCGGCGGGCCATCACCGGTCGACGTCCTGATCCCGGCGCGCCCCAAGGTCGTCACCACGGACGCCCCGGCGCAGGCCGGAACAGCCGACGGCGGTGCCGCCACGGACCGCCCCGGGTCGGGTGAGCCGGCTCTGGATGGCTTGGCGCCCGTCGCCGGAGCACATTTCGCCGAGGTGCCGCTGGACTCGATCACCCCCAACCCCCGCCAGCCGCGCACGGTCTTCGACGAGGAGGCGCTGGCCGAGCTGGTGCACTCCCTGAAGGAGACCGGATTGCTGCAGCCGGTGGTGGTGCGTCCCCTCGGTCCGGACCGGTACGAGCTGGTCATGGGGGAGCGGCGGTGGCGGGCCGCTCGGGAAGCCGGCTTCGCGACGATCCCGGCCATCGTGCGGTCCACCGGCGACGACGCGATGCTGCGTGACGCGCTGCTGGAAAACCTGCACCGGGCCCAGCTGAATGCTCTTGAGGAGGCCGCGGCCTACGACCAGCTGCTGCAGGACTTCGGCTGCACCCACGAGGAGCTGGCCGCGCGGATCGGACGCTCCCGCCCGCAGATCTCCAACACCATGCGGCTGCTCAAGCTGCCCGGCTCCGTCCAGCGCCGGGTCGCCGCCGGGGTCCTGTCCGCTGGCCACGCCAGGGCACTGCTCGGCCTGACCGAGGAGGTCGCTCAGGAACGGCTGGCCGGCCGGATCGTGGCGGAGGGCCTCTCGGTGCGCAGCGTCGAGGAGATCGTGGCGATCGGTGAGGGGGACCAGGGCCCTGCGGGCAACGGCGGCCGATCCGCGGCGCGTGGTCGGAAACCGATCGCGCCGAAGGTTGCGGTCCTGGCTGATCGGCTCTCAGAGCGGTTCGAGACGCGGGTGAAGGTTGACCTGGGGCGGGCCAAGGGGCGCATCGTCGTGGAGTTCGCGTCGATCGACGACCTGGAGCGCATCGTCGCGCTGATGGCACCCGATCTCGACGGCTGATCTCTCCCAGCCGCCAGGTCTTTCTATCGACATCTCGACTCGCTCGCCCTGTCGATGGCACGACTCATCGCTTTGTCGGCATATCGACAAGGCAGGGGGGTCGGAACCGAGAAGTGCCGACAGGTCGCGACCTCGACGGGGCGTGACACTGACGAGTCGCGATGTCGAGACATCGCTAGGTCGACATGTCGTCGCACCGTCGAAGGTCTGGTCGAGTCGCGCGGATGTCGCTACTCTCGGTCAGGATCGTCCGGGCGTTCTGAGGTCTGGATCGATTAACGCTGCGTGAGCACAAGGGCGAGAGCAATAGCACCGCCCGGTCGGAGGCGCCGGTGTCGCGACGGGTGGCGAACCTGACCCTCGACAACCTGGCCGACCTGCCCGGCCGGTGTCGCCGCTGCATCTTCTGGGAGCTCGACCCAGTGGCGGGAGAGACGGCGATCGAGGCCGGGGACGTGGAGCTGGAGAAGGAGGCGTGGCTGTCGGCCACCCTGCTGGACTGGGGATCCTGCGGAAAGATCGTGTACGTCGACAGCGCGCCGGCGGGCTACCTCACCTACGCCCCACCCGCGCATGTTCCGCGCAGCCTGGCCTTCCCCACCTCGCCAGTCTCGGGTGACGCGGTGCTTCTGATGACGACCGGGATCGTGACCGAGTTCACCGGCGGCGGGTTCGCCCGGATGCTGGTGCAGTCGGTGGCCAAGGACCTGACGCGACGCGGCGTGCGGGCCATCGAAGCCTTCGGACGGGCCGGGACCGACAGCATCGACCCAGGCATCCCGGTGAGCGGTCGATCCGGGTGCGTGATGCCGGCGGACTTCCTGCTGGCGGTCGGCTTCAAGACGGTCCGGCCGCACCATCGCTACCCACGGCTCCGCCTGGATCTGCGCACCGCGGTGTCGTGGCGGGCCGACGTGGAGGTGGCGTTGGAACGGCTCCTCGGCTCGATGAGCCCTGAGCCCGCGTTCCGCCCGGTCTGATCCCTCAGCTGTGGATCGGCCGCAGCCCGACCGCCAGGCTGTCAGCCGCGCAGGGCCGGGATGCGTAGGAAGCCGGTCTCGGCATCGTCGTCCGGGGGCAGGTACAACCGTTGCACCGCAACGACGACGGCCTCGGCCACCACGTCCCGGAACGCAGGGTCGCCGAGCCGAGCGGCATCGCCGGCGTTGGTGAGGTAACCGGCCTCGATCCGGACCGCGGGCATCCGGGTGCGGCGCAGCAGGTCCCAGTTCTTGGCGTGCGTGCGGGCGTCCATCAGGTCGGTGCGCGCCGCGATCTCCCGCTGCACGAGGTCGGCGAACTTCTCGCCCATCGTCGAGCGCGGGCCGAGTCGGTCGTTGCCCCAGAAGAAGGTCGCAACGCCGTTGGCTGCCGGGTTCGGGTGCCCGGCCACGTGCAGGGAGATGAGCAGGTCTGCGCCGGCGGCATTGGCGAACGCGGCTCGGTCGGCTTCGCTCGGTCCGTCCTCGCCCTCCTCGCCGTCCCCGCCGAGCTCAGGCCCGCGGGTGAGGTAGGCCGAGCAACCGGTGACCGTCAGGCGACCCTCGACCCGCGCGGCCAGGTCGTACATCAGGTCGCCTTCGTCGAAGGGGCGCCCGGACACGCCGTGGTCCGAGCCGCCGTGGCCGGGGTCGATGATGACCAGCTTGCCCGCCAGGGTGGGCCCAGATCGGCTGATCGCCTCGGACTCGCGCATCGCGTGCGGGCTACCGCCGGTCACGGTGCGGCTGAGGCGGTCCAGTGCCTTGAGGGTGGCCGGTCCACAGGTGCCGTCGGCAACCAGGCCGACGTTGCGCTGGAACTCCCGCAGCGAGAGCTCGGTCTCCACTCCGAAGAGCCCGTCGACGCGCCCGCAGTCGAAACCCATGTCCAGCAGGCGTTGTTGCAGCGCCGCGACGTCGTCGCCGGCCATCAGCCGGGCCGGGACGTAGACGAGGATCCGGTCGCCGAGCCGCCACCGGGCCTCGTCCAGAGCGTGGTAGGTCACCGGTCCGACGATGCCGTCGACGAGGATGCCCTGCTGCTGCTGAAAGGCGCGCACGGCCCGGTCGGTGGCCTCGTCGAAGTCACCCTCGGCCGCGGCGGACGGGGTCAGGTCCACGACGTCGGCAAGCAGACCGAGCACGCGCAGCTTGCTGCGTACCTCGGCGACGGCGGGACCGGTGTCACCGAGTCGGTAGTTGCGCTCGAAGAACACGGGCGCTCCTTGCGGGGGGGGGTGAGCCGCGACCGTGCCGGACGGTGCGGGACTGGCGAACAGTCAGGGAGCGAGACGACGAACGGGGACGGCGGGCACGTGCATCGGACGACCGGGATGTTACCCGTCCGGTCCGATTCTGGCGCCTGCCGTCCCCGTGGCAGCGTGACGCAGTTCGACCACGTATGGGAGGCGGGTGATCGCTTCAGCAGGTGTAGACGCCTGCTGAAGCGATGCTCCACCTGCCGAACGTGGTCGAACTCGCGGGGGTGGTGCTTGCTCAGATGAAGTCGGCGAGGTCCTTGAGCAGCATCGCCTTGGGCTTGGCGCCGACGATCGTCTTCACGACCTCGCCGTTCTGGTAGACGTTCATCGTCGGGATCGACGTGACGCCGTAGCTTGCCGCGGTCCGCGGGTTCTCGTCGACGTTGAGCTTGACGATGCTGATCTTGTCGGCATGCTCGGCAGCGAGCTCCTCCAGGATCGGGCCGACCTGACGGCACGGCCCGCACCACTCGGCCCAGAAGTCGACGAGCACCGGCTTGTCAGACTTCAGGACGTCGACGTCGAAACTGTCGTCGGTCACGGGCTTGGTGTTGGCTCCCACGGGAGCTCCTCTCCTTGGTGGACTGCTGCGGTGGACTGCTGCGGTGCGTTGTAAGCCGGGTGCTGGCTCAGGCTCCGACGGCGGCCTGGGCGACCTGTGCTGGGTCACCGGTGCTGACCGCGTCGTCGAGCGAGGTCAGGTAGCGCTCCGCGTCCAGCGCGGCCGCACAACCGGTGCCCGCGGCGGTGATGGCCTGCCGGTACG
The DNA here is from genome assembly GCA_038246575.1 of Actinomycetes bacterium. GTDB lineage: Bacteria > Actinomycetota > Actinomycetes > JACCUZ01 > JACCUZ01 > JACCUZ01. The sequence continues at coordinate 21,974 of JBBRVU010000039.1, forward strand.
TGTGGTCGACGACGTCACCGCAGGCGAACACGCCGGCCACGTTGGTGCGGGTGTACGGGTGCTCGACGAGCAGGTACCCCTCGTCGTCACGGCGTAGCTGAGTCTCGAAGAGCTCGCTGCGCGGGTCGTGGCCGATCGCGATGAACAGCCCGGTCACGTCGAGCTTGGACTCCTCGCCGGTCTTCAGGTTGCGCACCGAGAGGCCGTTGACGCGATCCTCGCCGAGCACGTCGAGCACCTCGGTGTCCCAGACGAAGGAGATCTTCTCGTTGGAGAAGGCGCGCTCCTGCATGATCTTCGAGGCGCGCAGGGAGTCTCGGCGGTGCACGATCGTCACCGACTTCGCGAACCGGGTGAGGAACGTCGCCTCCTCCATCGCGGTGTCTCCGCCGCCGACCACCACGATCTCCTGGTCCTTGAAGAAGAACCCGTCGCAGGTCGCGCACCACGAGACGCCGCGACCGGAGAGGCGCTTCTCGTTCTCCAGCCCGAGCTCGCGGTAGCCCGACCCGGTGGCGACGATCACCGCCTGCGCACGGTGCTGCGCGCCGGCGCCGTCGGTCACGACCTTGATCTGGCCGGTCAGGTCGACGGAGGTCACGTCGTCGGTGACCAGCTCCGCGCCGAAGCGCTCGGCCTGCTTGCGCAGGTGGTCCATCAGGTCCGGACCCATGACCCCGTCTGGGAAGCCGGGGAAGTTCTCCACGTCGGTGGTGTTCATCAGGGCGCCACCGGCCGTCACCGATCCCTCGAACACCAGCGGAGCGAGGTTCGCGCGGGCGGCGTAGATCGCTGCGGTGTAGCCGGCGGGACCGGACCCGATGATGATCACGTTACGTACGTCGTCCACGGCCGTCCTACGCACCTTCCCGTTTCGCGTCGCGGGTTGTCCGCACGTCGTTTCTCCTACGCCGAACGGAACCGATCGTAGGGTTCGGACATTCCCCGCACGGTCACGGGCGCGCGACCCGCGCGAAGTAGAGCACCTTGGCGTCGGCCTGCGAGCAGTCGGGAGACACGACCCACGTGTCCGCCGTGGTGGGGTCGCCCGCGGTCGGCAGGACGATGACCGTCGCCGGGTTTCCCTGCCACTGCGCGATGTCCACGCCGAGCGGCGTCACCGGGCCGTCGCCGAGCGCCCCGACACACTCGGCGAGCGCCGGGCCGCCGGCAAGCCGATCCTCCTCCGCGGCCGTCAGGTCGCGGGGAGACTCGGCGGTGCCCGACGACTCGGGCGTCGCCGATGGCGGCGCGGCCTCGTTGCCGCCTGAGGAGTCGCTGTTCTTGCCCGCGTCCGCAGCCGGCTGCCGCGCCTGTGGTCCCAACGAGCCGTCGACGATGGCCGGCACGCCCCCGGCAAGGGTCTCGGGGGACCAGTTCTGTCCGCTGGCGGTGAGGGAGTACGCCCCAGCCGCCGCGGCGCCGCCGGCGTCGGACGCGGAGTCCCCGACCGCCGTGCTGGCGGTGTCCCCACCCCCGCTGTTCTGGAACACCGACACAGCGACGCCGATCCCGGCCAGGCCCAGGACGAGGACGGCAGCCACCTGCAGGACACGCATGCCGAGAGGGGATCGGTCGCGGATCGGGAGCGGCGTGATGGTTGCGGCGGCGGTGACGCCGGTGGTGGTCCCCGGTGCCGCCGCCAGCAGGACTGCGTCCAGCCGGTCGACGACGGTGTCGGGCATGGGGCTGACCTCACCGGCCGCCGCGAGCAGCGCGGGCAGGGACGCGAGGTCGTCGCGGACCCCTCGGCAGCGTGCGCACTCGTGCAGATGGGCCTCGAGGTCCGCGGCTCGGTCGCTCGTTAGCAGACCTTCGGCGAGGTCAGCGAGCTGGGCGGTGTCGGGGTGGCGCACGTCGGGATGACTCACAACGACTCGCCTCCTCTCGTGCTGCTCGGCGGGGTTCGCGATCCCCGCTGCCCGGCCGGGCCGGGGACGGCTCCGGCGGGGTTCGTCTGCGATGGGACGTCGGCGGTCGGTGTGGGGTTCCCGTCCGGGCGCAGCAGCGGCAGGAGTCGGGCCCGGCCGCGGGAGCAGCGGCTCTTCACCGTGCCGGGGGCGCAGTCGAGCACCACCGCGGCGTCCTGGACCGACCACCCGTACATGTCGACGAGCACCAGCGCCGCCCGCTGGTCCGCGGGCAGGACCGCCAGCGCCGCGGTCACGTCCAGAGCGGTCTCCCGAGCCGCGATCGGGTCCGGCCCGCGAGCAGGCAGGTCTCCCTCCGGCAGCGGGTCGGCGGGTCGTACGGCGCGACGGCGCAGCCGGTCCAGGCAGGCGTTGACGACGATGCGGTGCAGCCAGGTCGTGACGGCCGCCTCGCCGCGGAAGGCGGCCGCGGCGCTGCCGCCCCGGCCGGCGCGCAGCGCGGACACCAGGGCGTCCTGGACGGCGTCGGCGGCCTCCTCGCGGTCACCGAGCGTGCGCAACGCCACGGCCCAGAGTCGGTCGCGGTGCCGGCGCACGATCTCGCCGAAGGCATCGGGGTCGCCGTCGGCGTGTGCGCTCAGGAGTTCGCGGTCGGACCGGTCCGTCGCACCGCCCACGTCCTGCGCCACCTGGCCTCCGCCGGTCGTCCCTGCCCCAGCGTAGGTCGGCAGCCTGCGGTCACGACCTGAGCGACACGGCCCATGCCGTGCTCAGGAGCTCCCGCGAAGCGTGACCTCGGCGATCGAACCGCGGAACCCGGAGCCGTCGACCGTCGGCAGCTTGGTCAGCCAGATCAGCACGTAACGCGCCGTCACCGCCTCGGTGGGACGCAGCACCGCCCGGCCGTCGACATTGGTCTGCTCCTTGACCAGCTGATAGTCCTCCAGCGCGCCGCCGGGCTGCTCGGCCGTCCTCAGCTGGAGATCGGTCGCACCGCCACGCAGCAGCACCCTGACCTCCGAGAGGTCGCGGGGGGCGCCGAGATCCAGGGTCAGGCCGACGCCGCTCTTGAGGCCGCCGGGGCCGAACTGCTGGAGGTAGCGCTTCGTGGTCCACGCTGTCGAGCGGTCGCCGTCGACGGCGAGCCCGGACCGGTCGGAGTTCTCCTCTCCGTTCCCCGGGGGTGGGTCGAAGGTGGTGCTCGCTTCGACCTTGAGCGTCTCGACCGCTCCGACCGGCGCGGCGCCGGGGTTGTCGCCCCCTCCGCTGGCGCCCGCGGCCTGCTCGTCGCGACCACCCAGCCCGGACACCACCTGGCTGCCGATCAGCGCGACGCCGGCGACGAAAACGAGCACGACGACGGCCCAGGCGACGGCCGCAGCCCGTGGCCGGGGTCGACCCGACGCCGGGTCGCGACCCATGTCGTGGGAGCCGCCGCTGGCACCGGCAGCCTCGACCGGGTAGGTCGCCGAGCTCGGTGGCAGCAGACCGACGGTCGCGGCGGCCGCCTGCCCGGGCAAGGGGAGCCGAGCGCCCACATGGGCCGCGGCCAGCCCGTCGTGGAGCTCCTGCACCGAGGTCATCGGCGGCCGCCCGTGCCGACCGGCGACACCCAGTGCCCGGCAGAGGAGGTCGTCGAGATCGTCGGGCACGCCGGCGCGGACCTGCCGAGGGCTGCAGACTGCGGCACCGTCGCGCGGGGCCGCCGGAAGGCTGGTGTGCTCGGGACCGGGCCAACGACCGGTCAGGGCGGCGTACACCACTGCTGCTGCGCCCTCGGTGTCCCGGCGGGCTGCTTCGTCGCGGTCCTCGATGTGCAGCCCGCGGGCGGCTGCGTCGATCGCGAGACCGGCCACCTTGATCTGCCCGTGGGACGTCTGAAGGACATGATCGGGTTGCAGGGACACGTGGGTCAGCCCTGAGGCGTGGGCCGCGGCCAGAGCCGCAGTGATCTCCAGGCCGAGGTCACGGGCAGCCGTCGGGGGGAGCGGTCCGTCGGCGAGCAGCTGGGTCAGAGTCTGGGCGGGGACCCACTCGCTGACCACGTAGACCATGCCGTCGGCCTCGGCTGCGTCGAGCACGCGCAGGAACCTCGCGTCGGTGAGCACGGCCGCCTCCCGGGCGGCAGCCAGGACTCGCTCGGAGTAGGAGTTCCCGGCGCGCAGCAGGCACACCCCGACGGCCCGGTCCAGCACCTCGTCGTGCGCCCGCCAGTAGGTGGCCCCTTTGACCTGGGTGCCGCCGTTGGTGGTGATCACGGAGTCGGCGGTGCCCGCGCCGCCGAGGTGGTCCTCCAGGCGGTAACGCTGCACGAGCCGGGTTCCCGGCTCGACGACGTCCGGCACGGTGCTCCCTGGCGGTCCACGGTCGGTGCCGCGAGCACCGAGGAGGTACGGGCGACTGGCTGGCTGACTCCTACAACGTACGTGGGCTCGGGGCCCCCGTCGCAGGTGCCTTACCCGCCAGCCTCGCGCCCCACCCCTGATCGGGGGACCCGGCTCAGTTGACCGTGCGGCCCTTCGCGCTGCGGGTGAGCTCGGCCCAGGGTGCGGTCTTGCTCCAGCGGTAGACCAGCAGGGTCGGAGCGGTACGTTCCACCTGGAGATGGACCGTGTTGTCCCGGTCGATGCGGAATGTCTTCGTGTCCACGGAGTTGGCCGGGTTCGCCTCGGTGGCAGTGGCCACGGCCGCGTTGTACGCCAGCTGCAGGTTGCGCGTGCGCTGCCAGGACTCGGATGCGTCC